>NZ_JAELTZ010000193.1:0-313 GCF_016429115.1 Aquitalea sp. ASV15
CCCCCCCCCCCCCCCCCCCCCCCCCCCCCCCCCCCCCCCCCCCCCCCCCCCCCCCCCCCCCCCCCCCCCCCCCCCCCCCCCCCCCCCCCCCCCCCCCCCCCCCCCCCCCCTTTTTAATGACCCGGCGACCACCGAGATCTACACTGTTGTTCGTTCGTCGGCAGCGTCAGATGTGTATAAGAGACAGGCGCAATGCTGCGCCATCGACTACACTGGCTACAGATTGAACGGGCTGATGAGCGAGGGCTTCCACATGCATGTCAAGGTTCTGGGTGCGTCCGCCGGTATCGGACAAGCGGCGCGTACCACCAGC
>NZ_JAELTZ010000194.1:0-313 GCF_016429115.1 Aquitalea sp. ASV15
ATGCCGTGCGCTGGCGCAGCAGGTGCTGGCGCTTTCCACCGTGACAGAAGTGCGCGCCCATCTGGCGCAACAGGCGCGTTAAGCGCAATGAAACCTGCCGTCCGGCTGGCCCGGACGGTGCTGGCCCTGTCTCTTATACACATCTGACGCTGCCGACGAACGAACAACAGTGTAGATCTCGGTGGGCGGCGGATCATTAAAAAGGGGGGGGGGGGGGGGGGGGGGGGGGGGGGGGGGGGGGGGGGGGGGGGGGGGGGGGGGGGGGGGGGGGGGGGGGGGGGGGGGGGGGGGGGGGGGGGGGGGGGGGGGGGGG
>NZ_JAELTZ010000195.1:0-311 GCF_016429115.1 Aquitalea sp. ASV15
AACACGATGGGGTATTGCAGCCCCTTGGAGGTATGGATGGTGACGATCTTCACCAGCGCGGCATCGCTTTCCAGCCGCAGCATGGCTTCCTCGCCGCCAGCCGGGCTGGCCACCCTGCCCTCCAGCCCTGTCTCTTATACACATCTGACGCTGCCGACGAACGAACAACAGTGTAGATCTCGGGGGTCGCCGGATCATTAAAAAGGGGGGGGGGGGGGGGGGGGGGGGGGGGGGGGGGGGGGGGGGGGGGGGGGGGGGGGGGGGGGGGGGGGGGGGGGGGGGGGGGGGGGGGGGGGGGGGGGGGGGGGGGG
>NZ_JAELTZ010000196.1:0-310 GCF_016429115.1 Aquitalea sp. ASV15
CCTGATGGCGGATGATGCCGCCCATGTGCATCAGACAGGAGGGGTCGGCGCCGACGATATATTCCGCACCGGTGGCCTCATGCTGGGCCACGCGGTCTTCGCCCATGGCGGTGGACAGTTCCGGCTCTGTCTCTTATACACATCTGACGCTGCCGACGAACGAACAACAGTGTAGATCTCGGGGGTCGCCGTATCATTAAAAAGGGGGGGGGGGGGGGGGGGGGGGGGGGGGGGGGGGGGGGGGGGGGGGGGGGGGGGGGGGGGGGGGGGGGGGGGGGGGGGGGGGGGGGGGGGGGGGGGGGGGGGGGGG
>NZ_JAELTZ010000197.1:0-310 GCF_016429115.1 Aquitalea sp. ASV15
CCCCCCCCCCCCCCCCCCCCCCCCCCCCCCCCCCCCCCCCCCCCCCCCCCCCCCCCCCCCCCCCCCCCCCCCCCCCCCCCCCCCCCCCCCCCCCCCCCCCCCCCCCTTTTTTAATGATACGGCGACCCCCGAGATCTACACTGTTGTTCGTTCGTCGGCAGCGTCAGATGTGTATAAGAGACAGGTGCTGAACGATGCCTTTGGCCAGCGCCAGGTGTCCACCATCTACAACCCGCTCAACCAGTACCATGTGGTGCTGGAAGTGGCGCCGCAGTTCTGGCAGAACCCGGAAGGCCTGCGCAGCATCTAT
>NZ_JAELTZ010000028.1:0-50333 GCF_016429115.1 Aquitalea sp. ASV15
TGCAGACTGGTCCGGTTCAGGCCGGTGTGCAGTGATTTCCGCCAATCTGGTAAAAGCTGTCGCAGGCCGGGCAGGCATGGGTGCCGATATCATTGGGCAGGCGTTCGCCACAGGCACACATCCAGCCGATGCGCTTGGCCGGGGTACCCACCATCAGCGCATAGGCCGGCACATCGCGGGTGACCACGGCGCCGGCACCGATAAAGGCATATTCGCCCACATGGTGGCCACAGACGATGGTGGCATTGGCGCCGATGGAGGCACCACGTTTCACCACGGTGCGGCGGTATTCGTCTTTGCGGCTGACGTGGCTGCGCGGATTGTTGACATTGGTGAACACCATGGACGGGCCGCAGAACACGTCGTCTTCCAGCGTGACCGCATCGTAGATGGAGACGTTATTCTGGATCTTGACGTTGTTGCCGATCTCCACGTCGTTGCCGACAAACACGTTCTGGCCAAAGGAGCAGCGCTCGCCGATGCTGGCACCGCTGCAGATATGCACCCAGTGCCAGATGCGGGTGCCGGCGCCGATGCGCGCGCCATCATCGACGATGGCAGTGGGGTGTACGGTGTATTGGGTCATGTCCGGGCCTCGTGCTCAGATTCAGAAAAACAGGAAAAAGCCATCGGCAAAATACACCAGGCCCAACAGGCCGACCGGCAGTGCCGCCAGCCAGATGATCTTGCGCTTGAACAGGCCGGCGATGGAGGAAATCAGGATGGCCACTTGCAGGAAAATCACCGCCACGCCAAACGGTTTGCCCTGACGCTGGGCGGCATCACGCTCGGCTTCCAGCCGGCGCGCTTCTTTTTCGATTTCCTTGCGCTCGGCGGCATAGCGGGCCGCCTTGTCGCCCACTTTCTTCAACTGCGCCTGATAGTGCTCGCGCTGGGCCGGGCTGGCATTGGCCGGCAGCTGGTCCAGCTCGAACTGCAGCCGTTCGCGCTCGACATCGTACAAATTGCCCTTGATGCCCTTGGCCTGGTAATAGGCCCACTGGTCCGAGGCCTGGGCCTGGGCGATCACGCTACGGGTGGAAAAGCCGCCGCCCTTGAAGGTGGACAGCGTGGCGCATACCGCCAGGATGACGGTGGTGAGCGCCAAATAATTCAGCCAGGGTTCTTTCTTTTCTTCAGCCATGAGTGTGTTTCAGTAGTGCAAGTTGTCCATCGGCATGACAGTCCGGCCCGCCTGCGGCGGGCCGGGGTGAGGCTTAGTAATCCAGCGGCAGGCTGACACGGCGGCCATCGCGGGCCGACAGATACATGGCAATCAGTAGTTCCAGCGACTTCAGACCCTCGCGGCCATCGGTTTCCGGCTCGGCCTTGCCCTGCATCACGTTGATCACATTGTCGTAGTACAAGGGGTGACCAAAGCCATAGACGCTGGTGGTGGCGTAGCTGGCGTTCTTGATTTCGTCATCCATGGCGTGCGGCTCGGCAAATTCCCAATGCTGGATTTCATTCACCGCCACCCCGCCCACGCGTACCGAACCCTTTTCACCGAGGATGGTGATGGAGCCTTCCAGGTTCTTCGGGTAGGTGAGCATGGTCACGTTCATGCTGCCCAACGCGCCGGAGCGCCACTTGATGCTGACGGTGCCGGTGTCTTCCACTTCGATATTGCGCGCCAGGGTGGCGGTGTAAGCCTGTACGCTTTCAACCGGGCCGATCAGCCAGTCCAGCAGGTCCACATAGTGGCTGGCCTGGTTCATGAAGGCACCGCCGTCGAATTCCCAGGTGCCGCGCCAGCCACCCTGGTCGTAATAGCTTTGCGGACGGCTCCAGAACACATTGACGTTCACCATGTAAATGCGACCGAAACGCTTTTCCTGCATCGCACGCTTGAGCAGTTGCAGGGTGTCGTTACGACGGTTCTGCTTCACCACAAACATCCGCTTGCCGGCCTTATCGGCGGCCTTCACCATGGCCAGGCCGTCTTCCCAGCGGGTGGCCATCGGCTTTTCCGTCATCACGTGGAAACCGGCTTCCGAGCATTCGATGCTCTGGCTCGGGTGCAGGCCGGACGGGGTGGTCAGCACGATGATGTCGGCATTGGTAATCGCCAGCATATCGGTGAGATTGCTGTGGCCACGGGCGCCGGTGCGCTCGACGGCAGCTTGCAGCGCGGCCGGGTCTACATCGCAGACATCCACCAGCTCGGCGCGGTCGGCATGTTTTTCCAGCGAGCCGAAATGGTTGTTGGCAATGCGGCCGCAGCCGACCAGCGCGAAGCGGATCTTGCGGTCGGTAATCGGGGCGTGGTGTACGGTTTTCATGGTGGTTTCCGTTCTGTGCTTAAACGGCAAAAGGCGACCATGGGGTCGCCTGCTTGCGTCATGCCGTCAGGGTCAGGCCTTGACGATGTGGTCGGCGGGTTCCAGATACTTGCCACGGCTATCGACAATCAGCTGGGCATGCTCCTTCAGCGCGGCGTAGTCGAACTTGTCATGGTCGGTGGCCAGCAGCACGCAATCGTAGCTGGCGATGGTGGCCGCATCCAGCGTCACGCTGGACAGCTCGAAGTGGTGTTCGCGCATCTTGGGGAAGACCGGCACGTGCGGGTCGCTGTAGGATACTTCCGCGCCCAGATCGCGCAGTTTTTCCATCAGGAATACCGACGGGCTTTCGCGCATGTCGTCCACGTTCTTCTTGTAGGCAATGCCCAGCACCAGCACGCGGCTGCCATTGATGGCTTTCTTGCTGGTGTTCAGCGCGGCAGCGACTTTCGCCACCACCCAGTCAGGCATATTGCTGTTCACTTCGCCGGCCAGCTCGATGAAGCGGGTATTCACCCCGTATTCACGCGCTTTCCAGGTAAGGTAGAACGGGTCGATCGGGATGCAGTGGCCACCCAGGCCCGGACCCGGATAGTAGGGTACAAAGCCGAAGGGCTTGGTGGCGGCAGCGCGGATCACTTCGTGGATGTCGATGCCCATCTTGTCGGCGACGATCTTCATTTCGTTGACCAGGCCGATATTGACCGCGCGGTGGATGTTTTCCAGCAGTTTGGTCATTTCCGCAGCGCGGGTGGAGGAGACCGGCACCACCTTGTCGATCACCGCGCTGTACAGTGCCACGCCGATTTCCTGACAGGCCGGGCTGTAGCCGCCACATACCTTGGGAATGGTGCGGGTGGTGAAATTGGGGTTGCCCGGATCTTCACGCTCCGGCGAGAACACCAGGAAGGCATCCGTGCCGACATTCAATCCACGGGACTGCATGCGCGGCAGCAGTTCTTCGTCGGTGGTGCCCGGGTAGGTGGTGGATTCCAGCGAGACCAGATGGCCTTCGCGCAGATAGGGCAGCAGGCTGTCCATGGTGTCCAGCACGAAGCTCAGGTCCGGCTCGCGGTATTTGTTCAGCGGGGTGGGCACGCACAGGATGAGGGTGTCGGCTTCCGGCGCGCGGGAAAAATCGGTGGTGGCTTCAAAACCACGCTCCAGCGCGGTGGCAATGCTGTCGGCGCTGATATGCTCGATATAGCTCTTGCCGGCAGTCAGGGCATCGACCTTGCTCTGGTCGATGTCAAAGCCCAGTACCTTGTAGCCCACTTCGGCAAAACGCAGCATCAGCGGCAGGCCGACATAGCCCAGACCCACGATGCCGATGACGGCGGATTTGTCCGCGATACGGTTAAGCAGTTGCTGCTTGATCACAATGATAGTCCCAACAAAGTAAAAACCTGCCATGGCCGCCCACGGCGACCATGCACTGAATTCGGTAAAGTGCGGCAGTGTAGCGAAGCTTGCCGCCAGGCTTGTTGATCTGGCGCATCACCCTGCCCTGACACTGGCGCGGCACATTATACGCCTGCTTGTCACGCCGCTGGGGTTACCAAACGTGACAAACCGCCCGACTACGCACGGGGCAGCACACTCAGATCAGCAGATGCCCGGCCGTGCTCTGGTTGCTCTGTTTCAGCCGCTGGACAAAATCGCCAAACTCCAGCCCGAAGCGGCACTCCATGCGGTCGGCCCGCTCCTTGAGCGCCTCCCACTGGGTGAGCGCGGGGCTCTGGCGGAAGGCCAGCACCGCCACATTGCCATGACTGGCTGAAGGCAGTTCCAGCACGCGGCCTTCGAATACCTTGAGCAGACGCTCGACAAAGCTGTGATAGCGCTTGTCGCCGCTCCACCAGTTGGTGACGAAAACACCATGGGGGCTGAGCGCGCGCTTGCAGTCTTCGAAGAAGTCTTCGGTGGTCAGTTCGTCGACGATCTGCAGCCCGTCAAAGCCATCCACCAGGATGGCGTCGGTGGAACCACGGAAAATCTTCACGTAATCCGCGCCGTCGGCCTCGACGATTTCAAAGAAATCGCCCTCGGGCGGCAGCTTGAAAAAGGCCCGCGCCACGGCGATGACTTGCGGATTGATATCCACCGCCACGCTGACCGCATCCGGCAGGTATTCGTCGATGAAGCGGGCAAAGGAACCGCCGCCCAGGCCGATCTGCAGGATATGGCGCGGGTCGTCGTTCCACAGCAAAAAGGCCATCATGGCGCGGCTGTAGGACAGCACCAGCTCGGCCGGCTCGTCCATGTCCATGGAGCTCTGGATGGTTTCCGAGCCCAGGTGCAGCGAGCGGATATTGCCGGCTTCGGAGATTTCCACTTCCGGCATGTCCTCTACCGCCGCGCGCACGCGGCGACGGAAAGGATGCAAGGCTCTACGCGCCACAAGCGCTCCCCTCGCCCGGCTTGCGGGAATCCAGAATGCTGATGGTGCGTCGTGCAGGCGTCTGCGCTGCGTCTTCGCCATCCTCGACCGGCAGGGGCGGATCGCGGAATTCTTCCTTGTCAAAGGCGGTGTCGCCGTTCTCGAAGGGGCTGTCGCCGGTTTGCAGGCCGGCAAAATCGAACAGATCGGTATCGCACAGATGCGAGGGCACCACGTTTTGCAGCGCGCGGAACATGCTCTCCACCCGGCCGGGGAAGCGCTTGTCCCAGTCGTTGACCATTTCCTTGACTACCTGGCGCTGCAGATTGGGCTGCGAGCCGCACAGATTGCAGGGAATGATGGGGAACTGGCGCAAGTCGGCGTAACGGATGATGTCTTTTTCGCGGCAGTAGGCCAGCGGGCGGATCACCATGTGCTTGCCGTCGTCCGACACCAGCTTGGGCGGCATGGACTTGAGCTTGCCGCCGTAGAACATATTGAGGAACAGCGTATGCAGGATGTCGTCGCGATGGTGACCCAGCGCAATCTTGGTGGCACCCAGCTCGTCGGCCACACGGTACAGGATGCCGCGACGCAGGCGCGAGCACAGACTGCAGGTGGTCTTGCCTTCCGGCACCAGCTTTTTGACGATGGAGTAGGTGTCTTCCTCGATGATGCGGTATTCCACCCCGATGGAAGCCAGATAGCCGGGCAGCACGTCTTCCGGGAAGCCGGGTTGTTTCTGGTCCAGATTCACCGCCACGATGGAGAAATCGATGGGGGCGGACTTTTGCAGACCCAGCAGGATGTCCAGCATGGTATAGCTGTCCTTGCCGCCGGACAGACACACCATGACCCGGTCGCCCTGCTCGATCATGTTGAAATCATTGATGGCATCACCCACATGGTGACGCAGGCGCTTGGCCAGTTTGTTGCCCTCGAACACGGCCTTTTTGGCCTTGTCGTCGAGTACGGCGTTCTGTTCGGACATGGGGTACGGCTAAGAAATTGAAAAACAGGCGATTTTACTGTTTTTCCCCGCCAAAATCCACGCTCTTTCCCGCCGGGGCCTGCGGCTGTGGCGGCCAGACCTACAGCACGATGCTGCGCCCGCCGTCCACTGCCAGGATCTGGCCGGTGACATAGCTGGCATCCAGCAGCAGAAAAGCCACGGCGCGGGCGATGTCGTCCGGCTGGCCGGTGCGTTGCAGCGGAATGGTGGCCTCGATGGCGGCGCGCTCGGCGGCATCAAACGAGGCATCGTCCTCCGGCCACAGATTCACCCCCGGTGCCACGCCATTCACCCGCACCTCCGGTGCCAGCTCCAGCGCCAGGCTGCGGATCAGCTGGGCATGGCCGGCCTTGGCCAGGTTATACACCACGTGGCGCTTCATCGGCCGCTCTACATGGATATCGGAAATGCCGACAATGGCACCGCCACTGCGCCGCAGCGCGGGAGCCAGCGCCTGGCTGAGAAACAGCGGTGCCTTGAGATTGCTGCCCATCAGGTCGTGCCAGGCCAGCTCATCGATCTCGCCCAGCTCGGTGGGGAAAAAGCTGGAGGCATTGTTGACCAGCCCATCCAGCCGGCCGAACGCGGCAATGGCCTGCGCCGCGAGCTGCTGCAAACCCTGCGTATCCAGCAGATCGGCCTGTAGCAGCCGCACCGAATCCGGCCGCTGGCCATTGAGCTCGGCCGCCAGCGCCTCGGCCTCGCCGCGCGAGCCGCGATAATGCAACACCAGCCGCACACCACGCGCATGCAACAGGCGGGCAATGCCCGCTCCCACCCGGCGCGCGGCACCGGTAATCAATACCACGCGCTGCTCGACCACCTGCCCGGCTGTTTCTTGCTGTAGCGCCATCTGCTGTTCATCTCCGAATGGTTGCCCACTGCCGGCGACACCTCCCGGCCAGCGGTAGACGGCGACAAAATGCGCAGGCCCTCTTCTCCCGCGCCCTGCTTTCGCCCACAATCGCCGCACATTGTAGCAGGATGCACGTCATGACCACTCTCCCCGCCCCCAGCGCCGATGCGCTGGCCACCAGCCAGGCGCTGTGCGCCCTTATCCGTCAGACCATCAGCGATGCCGGCGGCTGGATTCCCTTTTCCCGCTATATGGAGCTGGCGCTGTACGCGCCGGGCCTGGGCTATTACTCGGCCGGCAGCCACAAGCTGGGCAGTGCCGGCGACTTTACCACCGCGCCGGAGATGTCGGCGTTTTTCGGCCGTACCCTGGCGCGGCAGATTGCCGAACTGCTGCCGCAAACCGGCGGCACGGTATACGAATTCGGCGCCGGCACCGGCAAGCTGGCCATTGATATCCTGACCGAACTGCAAGCGCTGGACTGCCTGCCGCAGCGTTACGTCATCATCGACCTGTCGGCCGACCTGATCGAGCGCCAGCAAACGGCCATCCGCAGCGCCCTGCCCCATCTGGCCGACCGCCTGCAATGGCTGAGCGTGCTGCCGGCCGAGCTGGACGGCGTGGTGATCGGCAATGAAGTGCTGGATGCCATGCCCTGCGAGCTGCTGCACTGGACTCCGGAACCACTGCAACGCGGCGTGGCGCTGGATGGCGACAACTTCGTCTGGCAGGACCGCCCGATCCAGGACCCGACACTGCTGCAACAGGCTGCGGCACTGAACATCCGGCAGGCGGGCTATATCAGCGAGCTGAGCCTGAGCAACACCGCCTTTATCCACACCCTGGCACGGCATCTGGTGCGCGGGGCCATCCTGCTGGTGGATTACGGCTATCCGGCGGGCGAGTTCTACCATCCGCAACGCCATATGGGGACCCTGATCGGCCATTACCGTCACCACACGGTGGACGACCCTTTCTTCCTGCCCGGCCTGATGGACCTCACCTGCCACGTGGATTTCACCGCCATCGCCCAGTCCGGCATCGACGCCGGGCTGGACCTGATCGGCTACACCACGCAGGCGCAGTTCCTGATCAATGCCGGCATCACCCAGCTATTGGGCGAGCTGGATGCCGACGACAGCGCCAGCTATCTGCCGGTGGTGGCCATGGTGCAAAAACTGCTGTCGATGCAGGAGATGGGCGAGCTGTTCAAGGTGATCGGCTTTGGCCGTGGCGTCAGCATCGACTGGCTGGGCTTTACCCAGGGCGACCGCTGCCACACCCTGTAAGACGACAAGCCCGCCCTAGGCCGCACGCATTTTTGGTTGACAGCCGAAAAAACGCTGCGTATAGTTCGCGTCTCGGTGCAAGCGCATCGAGAAACGTGGCGAATTAGCTCAGTCGGTTAGAGCGACGGAATCATAATCCGCAGGTCCGGGGTTCGAGTCCCTGATTCGCCACCACAGTTTGCGAAGTCTGACCTGTCAGGCTTCATGGCGAATTAGCTCAGTCGGTTAGAGCGACGGAATCATAATCCGCAGGTCCGGGGTTCGAGTCCCTGATTCGCCACCAGCATTACCAGAAAGGCCAGCTCCCACGAGTTGGCCTTTTTGCTTTTCAGCGCCCGCCAGCCACAACAGCTTGCAGTGCGTTGCGCCCGCGCTGCAGCCGGCACGCCCCATCCCCGCCCTGGCCGGCAAAATATCTTGCATGTTTGATCAAACCTATGCATAACTACTGCCTTGCCTGCCCAGAGCCATAACAAAACAAGGCAGCACAATGCCGGAAAAAACGGCAAAAATGGCCAATAACAGCAAAAAACGATAAAGAGCGGCGAAAAGCCGACGATGATTTTTCTGCTACGACTCCCCTCGCCTGAACAGTTTCAGATCAAATCATGCCTGCAGCCTTGCGCTACAGGCAGCGGGAACGGCTGCCTGCCGGCAGCCGCTGGCGAAGTAGCGCACAACAGGGAGTGCATCATGCAGATCAAGTCCAGGCTTACCATGCTGGCCATCGTTACCACGACGGGGCTGTGCATGCTGGGAGGTGTCATGGCTTATACCCAGTTCAGTCTGGGGCAATTCATCCAGCACCTGCTGGAAGGCGACCTGCCCAGTGTGCAGACCCTGCAGCGCTTTCAGACCGACACCCTGAAAATGACTGTCGACTCGCTGCTGCTGGGGGCCACCGACAATGCCAATGAATTGCAACGCTTGCCCAAGGCCATTGCCGATGAGGAGCAGGATGCCCGTGCCGCGCTGAAAAACTATCACGCACTGGCCCTCAGCAGTGAAGACCAGCGCCTGCTGGCACAGGACCAGGCCCGGCTGGACGACTATGCCCGCGTGCTCAAGCCCTATCTTGAAGCCACCGAAAACGGCGATATCGTGGCGGCCAAATCGGCGCTGCGGCAGCTGGTGCCCACCGCCCGCGCCGTGCTGGCTGCCGGCGAAAGCCATCTGCATTACAACTACCAGCTGACACAACAGGAGGCCGGCCATGCCACCGGGCTGCTGCAGTTCGTGCAGCGGCTCAGCCTCGCCACCGTGCTGCTCTGCCTGCTGGTGGTGGGCAGCATGAGCTGGTCGCTGGCACGTTCGCTGTCACGGGCGATCAACGGTTTGCAGAATGCCATTAGCGGCATCGCCGATTCGCTCGACTTCACCCGCCGCGCCCCACAGGACAGCGATGATGAGCTGGGAGCCACCGCCAGCGCCTTCAACAGCCTGATTGGCAGACTGCAAGGCAGCCTGAGCGAATTGACCGGCAATATCCGCCAGCTGACCACAGCCTCGGCCGATGTGGCGCGCGCCTCAGGCGAAGTGGCCGGCACCGCCGCCCGGCAGAGCGATATCTCGGCCAGCGTGGCCGCCACCGTGCAGCAGCTGACCGTCAGCATCAATCATGTCGGCATGCAGGCAGCCGCCACCAACCAGCAGGCGGTAAATGCCGGTGAGCTGGCCGGCAGCGGCGGCCAGGTGGTCAGCAGCACGGTCAGCGACATCCGCGATATTGCCGGCACGGTGGGCACCGCCTCGCATAGCGTGCGCCAGCTGGGCGAACAGGCGCGTTCCATCGTGGCAGCGGTGTCGGTGATCAAGGATGTGGCGGACCAGACCAATCTCCTGGCACTGAACGCCGCCATCGAAGCGGCACGGGCTGGCGAGCAGGGACGCGGCTTTGCCGTGGTGGCGGACGAAGTGCGCAAGCTGGCCGAACGCACCAGCAGCATGACCAGCGAGATCAACAGCGTGATCAGCGCCATTGCCGGCAGCAACGAGCAAACCGGCAAGGCCATGGCCGCCACCGTGGCCAGGGTAGAGAGCGGCATGCAGCGGGCCGATATGGCGCAGGAAGCCATTGTCCGCATCGGCGACACCACCCGCGACCTGGTGGGCCTGGTCGGCAACATCACCGCTTCCATCCGCGAGCAGGCCAGCGCCAGCACCGATATCGCCGTGCAGGTCGACCACATCGCCCAGATGGCACAAAGCGCCAACAACGACGCCTCGGCAGCGTCCACGGCGGCACAGGCGCTGGACGCATCGGCGCGGCGCATGCAGGAGATTGTGGCGGCCTACCGGCTGTAAGCGGCTTGTCTGGCTTTCGCCCGCCGCCGCCATGGATTAGATTGAGAGCAGGGGCTGGCATGGGGGCCAGTCCTTCCCCTGCCTGCGAAAGCCCGCCATGTCCCATACCACCGCCAGCCGCAGCCTCCACGACGACTGCAGCATCCATGTCGACCTGCGCGAAGTGATCCACGCGCTGTCCGATGCGCTTGACCTGGTCGGCATCGATGACGTGGCCCACGGCAAGCGGGTCGGCATCATGGCCTACCACTGCGCGCTGACGCGGGGCCAGAGCCGCAGCCAGGCCAGCTTTCTGTTTGATCTGGGCCTGCTGCACGATATCGGCGTGTCGTCCACCCGCACCCATCAGCATCTGGTCAGCGAATTCGACTGGGCCGGCTCCCAGCAGCACTGCCAGACCGGCGCCACCCTGTTGGCAAGTTTCAGCCCGCTGGCCGCCATGGCCGAGCCGGTTCGCCATCACCACACGCCGTGGGAAACACTGGCCAGCATGCCCGGCCTCAGCCGCGAAGTCGCCGAGCAAGCCAACCTGATCTATCTGGTAGACCGGGTAGACGCCATGGCCGCGCCCTTTTACAGCAATGGCGAATTACTCACCCATACCCCGGGCATCCGCCAGCAGATCGCCCAGCGCAGCGGCCAGTACTTTGCACCGCAGCTGGTCGAGACCTTTTTGCAAGCCTCGCAAGCCGAAGCCTTCTGGTTGCAACTGGAGCCACGCGGCATTGCCGGCATGCTGCAGGACATGCGCGAACTGAGCCTGCCCTGCCAGGCCAGCACCGCCCAGCTCAAACAGCTGGCCACGCTGTTTTCCTGCATTGTCGACGCCAAGAGCCCGTTTACCGCGCGCCATTCGCAAGGCGTGGCCGGGCTGTCACGCTGGCTGGCCGAGCGACTGGGGCTGACGCCGGGACGCTGCGACCAGCTGGAAATCGCCGCCCTGCTGCATGATCTGGGCAAGCTGCGGGTGCCGGATGAAATCCTGGAAAAGCCAGCCGGCCTCACCAGCCGTGAGCGCAGCCTGATCAATGCCCACAGCTTTGAAACCTACCAGATCCTGCGCCATATCCGCGGCTTTGAAGAAATCGCCTGCTGGGCGGCCTATCACCACGAAGAGCCGGATGGCCACGGCTACCCCTTCCACCTGAGCGCAGACCGCATGTGCATCGAGGCGCGCATCCTGCGCGTGGCGGACATTTTCCAGGCACTGGCCCAGGACCGGCCCTACCGCCCCGGCCTCAGTGCCGAGGCGGTGCTGGCCACCCTGCAGCAACTGGCGGCGCAGCAGCGCATCGACCCGGCCATTCTGGCCATCGCGGCGCGCGACATGACGGCCGCCATGGCGGCGGCACTGCCGGCGGGGAAAGCCGCCTGAGTCTGGTGACACGATTGCCAGCAGCGGGGCTGCAGGCGGATAATCGCCGACCCCGACCCTGCGTCGATCCCACTGGAGTACCGCTATGAGTGAACAGGAAATGCGTTTGTCCAAACGCATGGTCGAACTGGGGCTGTGCTCGCGCCGTGAAGCCGATGCCTTTATCGAACAGGGACGGGTCAGGGTGGACGGCCAGCTGGTGCAACAACTGGGCAGCCGCGTGCGGCCGGAACAGCGCATCGAACTGGACAAGCCACGCATGACACTGGGCGAACTCAGCATCAGCCTGCTGCTGCATCGCGCCGCCACCGAGCCCTTGCCGCTTGCCGCGCTGATTACGCCGGACAATCATGCCGCTGCCGATGGCAGCGAACTGGTGTTCAATCCACGCCATCTGAAACCGCTGCAACAGGCGGGTGCGCTGGAGCCGGGCTGTCATGGCCTGGTGGCGCTGACACTGGACAAGAAACTGGCGCGCAAGCTGGCCGATGCCGAACAGGAATACCTGGTCCAGCTGGAGGCGGCACCCAGTGCAGAACAACTGAAACAGCGCCTGCAGCAGCTGCAACTGCCGGGCAAGGCGCCACGCGGCCTGAAAGTGAGCCGCCAGAGCGACCGCCAGCTGCGGCTGGTGCTGACCGCAGCACAGCCCGGCCAGCTGGCTGCCATCTGCCAGGGTCTGGCCTTGCAGCCGCTGGCGCTGCGCTGCATCCGCATCGGCAAGCTGGGCGTGGGCAACCTGCCCGCCGGACAATGGCGCTATCTGCTGCCGATGGAGTCCTTCTAGCACAGCCTGCTGGCTGCGCCGGCGGCCACTAGCCTGGCGTCAGCGCGGCCAGTGCCTGCAAGGCCGCCGCGGCAAAACCCTCGCCGCCCGGCATGCTGTCCGGCCACGGCAGCCGCCGATGCCCCGGCCCATCGGCCACCCGGTAATCGGCCCCCAGCGCATCCAGCCCCAAGAGCTGGATGCCATCGGCCACCTCCGCCTGGCGCAACAGCGCCGCCTCGTCGATCAGACTCAGCTGTGGCCAGCCATCCAGTTCCGGAGCTTCCAGCCAGCCCATGCGGCCGACACCGCCGATATAGCGCAGCCGCAGCGGCTGCAGGCGGAAAAACATGAAATCCAGCTGCAGCAGGTCGGCGGCGGCTGCCTGATAGCGACAAAAGCGTTGCAGCAGTGCCGGTTCCGGCTCGATACACTGCGCATCGGCCAGCAGGGTCAAGCGGGCGCCAGCCTGCACATCGCTCACCCCGTCCGCCACAATCGACAGGCTGCAGCGGCCATCGGCCAGCAGATTGCGGGTGTGCTCGGCCAGCGCGCTGATCAGCAGCAAGGGCCGGTGCGCCTGGTCCAGCACATAGGGCAGTACCGTGGCATAGGGATAGCCGGGCAGCTGGATGGAATGACTGGCCAGCGTGGCGTAATGGCTGCCATGCATCAGCTGCAGGGCAACAGAAGATGGAATTTTCACAGCAAGACACTCCCTTCAACGGCAGGAATCATGTAACGGCAGTGGTGATGCCACCAGCGGCAGGCCGCGCCCGGTGCCAGCCGTATCAGCCAGCATCCTGCGACTGCGACAACCGGACCACAAAGCGGTACAGCTCGGCCGCCGGCATCGGGCGGGCAAAGCGGTAGCCCTGCATCTGCGTGCAGCCCATGGCCAGCAGGCTCTGTTGCTGTTCCGCGGTTTCCACCCCCTCGGCCACCACATCCATGCCCATGTCGCGCGCCATCGACAGGGTGGCCCGTACCACGGCCTCGTCATCGCCACTGCCGGGCAGGGCGCTGACAAATGCCCGGTCTATCTTCAGCCGGTTGATGGGGAAACGCTTGAGCCGGGACAGCGAGGAATAGCCGGTACCGAAATCATCCAGGGCAAAGCGGCAACCCAGTTGCATCAGCGCATTGAATACCGCGAGATGGCGCACATCATCGTTCATCAGCGCCCCTTCGGTCAGCTCCAGCTCCAGCATGCCGGGAGCGATCTGGTAGCGTTGCAGCAGTCCGCTCACATAGGGCGTGAGATCGCTGCGCTCCAGCTGTACCGGCGACAGATTCACCGATACCGGCAGCTGCAGCCCGGCCGCGGCCCAGCCGGCCTGTTCGGCGCAAGCAGCTGCCAGCACCCAGCGCCCCAGCTCGACAATCAGCCCGCTGCGCTCGGCCAGGCCGATGAACTCACCCGGCAACATCAGCCCGCGCAGCGGATGCCGCCAGCGTACCAGTGCCTCGCAGCCGATGCAGCGGCCACTGTCGGCGTCCAGCTGCGGCTGGTAGTACAGCAGCAGTTGTGCCGGATCGTCCTGCAGCGCACGGCGCAGATCGCGCTCCAGCGTCAGCCGCTCCATGGCCTGGGTGTTCATTTCCGGCGTGAAGTAACGCAGGGTGTCGCGCCCGGCTTCCTTGGCCGCATACATGGCCATGTCGGCATGGCGCAGCAGGGTATCGGGGTCTTGCCCGTCCTGCGGGAACAGGGCCACCCCGATGCTGACCGTGCAGCGCAGTTCGTGCTGTTCCACCACCACCGCCGGGTCGAACAGCGCCAGCAATTGCTCGCCCAGTGCATCCAGCTGTGCCTGCTGCTGGTAAGGCAGCAGGATGACGAACTCGTCGCCACCCAGTCGCGCCAGCATGGCATCCGGCGGCAGCGGCTGTTGCAGACGACGGGCAATGCCGACCAGCAACTGGTCGCCCACCGGATGACCCAGGCTGTCGTTGACGGTCTTGAATTCGTCCATGTCCAGAAACAGCACCGCCAGCTGGCGCTGCTCGTTCCCGGCCATGGCATGGCGGGCCATGGTCAGCCAGCAGGCACGGTTGGGCAGGCTGGTCAGGCTGTCGTGCAAGGCCAGGTAAGTCACATTGGCCTCGGCCTTGCGCGTGGCATCCAGCTGGGTTTGCAGTTGCTGGTTGGTATCGGCCAGCTCGGCGGTACGCTGCTGCACCTCGCCCTCCATGCGCCGGGTATAGCCGGTGACAATCAGCAGGAAACCGCCGAACAGGCCGGTCATGGCCAGCCCCAGCACAAAGGTGATCCACTCCAGCCAGCTGCGCAAGCCGGACAGATAATCTTCGCTGGCGCGCAAGCGCAAGGCCCAGTTGCGCCCGGCAAAGGCAAACTGGCTGAGCAAATGCGGTCGCTGGCCGAACCAGCCATCCTTGCCGCAATTTGCCGGGCCGGACAGGCGATGGAAACCGGGCGCGCCATCGCGATCGATCAGGCAGACTTCGATATCGCGGCGCACGCCATGCTGCAGCGTGCTGGCCACGATGTCATCCATGCGGAACAGGCTGGACACCACCCCGCGCAGCAGCAGGCGCTGGCTATCGTCTGCCGGGGCGTACACCGCCTGATACAGTGCCACCCCCTTCTGCTGCTGTGGCTCCTGCACCAGGCGGATGGCCGGGCTGACCACTGGCTGCCCGCTTTGCAGGCTGTGGCGGATGGTGGTGGCCAGCTCGGGGGAGGACAGGATATCCAGCCCCAGTGCCCGCCGGTTGCGGGCCAAGGGCTCGATATAGCGCACCGGCAAATAGGAAGGACGCTGCGGCGACGGTGCAACATGCCCTGCACCATCCCGCGCCAGAATGGCAGAGCCGGCCAGTACACTGTTTTCGAATGCTGCGCGCTCGGCATCGCTGACCAGCGGCGACCAGCCCAGGCTTTGCGTACCCGGCAAACGCACCAGCCAGGAGGCGGTCAGCTCGCGCCACTGGCTGGCCGAAGCGGCCGGGGAGTAAGTCTGCAATTGTTGCAAGGCCAGCATGCCATCCAGCTGCATCTCCAGGCGCTTTTTCAGCGCCAGCTCGATCTGGCCGGCATCACGGTTGAACTGGCTTTGCACCCGCAGCGCTTCCCAGTGATGAATCAGCGCACTGAAACCGATCATGGTCAGTGCGGTCAGCAGCATGGGCCACAGCAAGGCTGCGCTGCGGGCGCGCCATTCACTGCGCGGGCGGCCGAACCACGCCAGCATCAGGGGCAGCATGATGAGGCAGCCAAAGGTATCGCCCAGCCACCAGTTCCAGCCATTGAACAGCAGGTCGCTGGCCGGCAACACTCCCAGTGCGGCCAGCGCCGGCACGCTGATGCCACTGTTTATCAGGCAGGTCAGTGGAATGATGAGCAGCATCAGCCGGATCACGCTGTGTGCACGATCCAGCGGGTTGGGCCAGCCTATCCAGCGGCGGATCAGCCAGCAGGAGGCCAGCGCCTGCAGGGTCGCTGCCAACGGCACCACCAGCAGGGCAAGATAGGCCCAGCCGTGCACACCGGTTTGCCAGCTGGCCACCAGTTGCACCAGCAGCGAACCCAGCAACACGCCTGGCCACAGCGCACGCCCCCATAGCAGCAAGAACATCATGGCGATGCCGGCCGCCGGAAACACCGGGGCGGTATAGCCCGGCGGAATGGCACTGTACAGGGAAGGAACGCCGATCAGGGCATAGACCACAGCCAGCCGCAACATGGCGGGAAATCGAGCAGACACGGGACGTCCTTGCAGATAAATGACAGCCGCCCGACATTAGCATGCCGTGAACGGAGCGTCACTCATCGCGCTGAAAATTGATGAGAATGGCATATGGCGCCACCCGCCATGCCATAGCCGGGCACGTGGCGCTTCAGAGCTGCTAACAAAACCTCGTAGAGAAGCCGGGCCAAGGCGCGCCGACGCAGACAGTGCAAGTAGTACGGCAAGGAGGCGCGACACAGGAGCGGGGGTTTTGTTAGCGGTTCTTAACGGCGGGTGATGCTGGCGGGAACCGCCACCCCGGCCTGCAGCGGGGGCTGGCCTTGCAGCAGGGAAAAGATCTGCTGCAGGCAATGATCCGCCATCGACTGGCCATCCTGCACGATGGCATCCACCGGAATCGGCAGGCAGTCCAGCAGCGGATGATCGTCAAAGGTCATCAGACAGGATGGTGCTTCGCGCAGGCGGTGGGTCTGGCTCATAAAGGACAGCACCCCTTCCAGCAGGGTGATGGAAGCAGTGAACAGCGCCTGTGGATAGCGCCCTTCGCGGGCATGCCACTGCTGCATCATGGCAAAGCCGGAGGCACGCTGGAAATCCCGTTCCTGCACCCAGTGCGCCTGCTCGGTCAGCCCCTGTGCCTGCAAGGCCTGGCGATAGCCGGCCAGGCGGTCGCGGCTGGGCGACAGCGTGGGCTGGCCACCGAAATACACCACCTCGCGCACGCCCTCTGCCAGCTTGCTGCCGATCAGCCGTGCCACGGTATCGGTGGCATCGGTCACCACGGAAGGGATGCCACTGCCGTCGATGCGCCGGTCGACAAACACCAGCGGCAGCCGCGTGGTCCATGGCAGATAGCGGGCAGCATCACTGCTACAGGGCACTACCGCCATGCCATCCACCTGCCGCGCCACCAGATGTGCCATGCCCTCCGCTTCGCGCGCCGGGTCCTCGTCGCTGGTCACCAGCACCAGCTGGTAATCGCGCGCGCGGCACAGGTTTTCCATGGCCTGCGCCAGCGCGGCATGGGCCGAGTTGGTCAGGTCGGGAATCACCAGGCCGATGCTGTTGCTGCGTTTGCTGCGCAGCGAGCGGGCAGACTGCGACGGGTTGAAGTGATGCTCGCGTGCCACTTTTTCCACCCGCTCCACCGTGGCCGGTGCGATGCGGTAGCGTTCGGCATGGCCGTTCAGCACCATGCTGGCCGTGGTGCGCGAAACGCCGGCGAGACTGGCAATATCATCGATGGTGAGACGCTTGTAGGCAGTCACGGCAGGCTTTCCTGTCAGCAATTGATCACAAATGGCAACAACCCCCGGCAACCATGTCAGCAGCGGGGGGGTGCGCGATGTAGCGATTGTATTACAAGCCGGCCGGGGTGAGGCAGCGCCCGCCCCGGCAGATGGCCGGTTTACTGCTTGATCAGATTCAGCGGTACCGGGATGAACTTGTCCACGCTCTGGCCAGCAGCCAGCTTCTTGGCGGTCTGGATGCCATACTGGCCGATCAGCTCGGGCTGCTGCTGCACGGTGGCAGCCAGGGTACCGGCCTTCACGGCGGCAACGGCGTCGGCAGTGGCATCAAAGCCCACCACCACCACGTTTTTCAGGCCAGCCGCCTGAATGGCCTTGAGCGCGCCCAGGGCCATTTCGTCGTTGTGGGCAAACACGCCCTGGATGTCCTTGTTGCCCTGGATGATGTTTTCCATCACCGTCAGGCCCTTGGCGCGGTCGAAATCGGCCGGTTGCTTGGCCAGCAGTTTCACCTCGGCCTTGCCATCCACCACCTTGTGGAAGCCTTCGCCACGCTCACGCGCGGCAGAAGAACCGGCAATGCCTTCCAGCTCGACGATACGCCCCTTGCCACCCAGCTTTTGCAGCAGGAACTCGCCGGCCATCTTGCCGCCGGCCACATTGTCCGAGGCAATGTGGGCGCTGACTTCGGCACCGTTCACGCTACGGTCCAGCGATACCACCTTGATGCCCTTGCCGGTCGCTTCCTTCACCACATTGGCCACGGCGGAGGAGTCAGTCGGGTTGATCAGGATGACGTTCACCTTTTTCTGGATCAGGTCTTCCACGCTGGCCTGCTGCTTGGCCGGGTCGTCCTGCGCATCCACGGTGATCAGCTTGATGCCATCCTTCTGTGCTTCGTCTTCCGCACCCTTGCGCAGCGAAACAAAGAAAGGATTGTTGAGGGTGGATACCGCCAGGCCGACCGTCAGCTGGCCATCGGCGGCGGCAGCTGCCGGGGCGCTGGCGGCTGCCGGGGCAGCGCTGTCCGGGCCTTGCTTGGAACAGGCGGCCATGCCGATTACCAGCAGACTGGCCAGCAGCGGGTGAACAATGCGATTCATGGTGAGTCTCCCTGATTGATGATTGAGCTTGCGTTGACCGGCCCTGGCGCAGGGCCATTGTTGATGCGAAAAACAGTCCTTACTTCTTGCCGCTGCGGTCGATCAGCACCGCCAGCAGAATGACCACGCCCTTGATCACCTGCTGATAGAAGGACGATACGCCCAGCAGGTTGAGGCCGTTATTGAGCACGCCGATCAGCAGCGCGCCCATCAGCGTGCCGAAGATCCAGCCGCGGCCGCCGGTGAGGCTGGTGCCGCCCAGTACCACGGCGGCGATGGCATCCAGCTCGTAGCCGCTGCCGGCAGTGGGCTGGGCCGAATTCAGCCGCGAGGTCAGCACCACCCCGGCCATGGCCGACATGGCTCCGGACAGGGTGTAGACCCACAGCTTGACCTGATCCACCTTCACCCCGGACAGCCGGGCCGCTTCTTCATTGCCACCAGTGGCGTACACATGGCGGCCGAATACGGTTTTCTTCAGCAGGAAGGCAAACAGGCCGAACATGATCAGCATCCACACCACCGGAATCGGCACCAGGCCGGCGACATAGCCGCCGCCCAGCATGGAGAACAGATCGCTGTTGAAACCGGTAATGGGGCTGCCGCCGGACACCACCAGCGCCAAGCCGCGCAGAATGGTCATCGAGGCCAGGGTGGCGATGAACGGGGCCACCTTGCCCTTGCTGATCACCAGCCCGTTAAAGAGGCCCATCAGCCCGCCCCCCAGCACCCCCAGCAGCGTGGCCAGCAGCGGATCGACCCCCGCCTGGATCAGGGTGGCGATGGCCACCGAGGACAGCGCCAGAATGGAACCGACCGACAGGTCGATGCCGCCCAGCAGGATCACCAGCGTCATGCCAAAGGCAATCAGCGCATTGATCGATACCTGGCGCATCACGTTCAGCAGATTGGCCACGGTCAGAAAGTCCGGGCTGAGCACGGCCAGTCCCACCGACACCAGCACCAGGGCGATGAACGGGCCCAGACGCTGCAGGGTGGCTTTTTGTTTTGGAGTCATGATGTATTCCTTGCTCTGAAATCAGGCGGCATGCGCGGTGCCGGTGGCGGCCGCCATGATGCTTTCCTGGGTAGCGCTGGCCGCCTCGAACAGACCGGTCTGGCGTCCTTCATGAATCACCAGGATGCGGTTGCTCATGGCCATCACTTCCGGCAGCTCCGACGACACCATCACGATGGCGACACCGGCCGCGGCCAGCTGGTTGATGATGTGATAGATCTCGGCCTTGCCGCCCACATCCACCCCGCGGGTGGGTTCGTCCAGCAGCAGCACCTTGGGCGGCTGCGCCAGCCATTTGGCAAACACCACTTTTTGCTGATTGCCACCGGACAGCGATTTCACTTCCAGCTCGGCATCGCGGGTGCGGATGCGCAATTGCTCGATCAGCCCGGCCACCGCCTGCTGCTCGGCGGCGTCCGACACCACGCCCAGCCGCGCATACTGCGGCAGATGCACCAGGGTGGCGTTTTCGCGTACCGACATGCCCAGCACCAGGCCCTGGCTCTTGCGGTCCTCCGTCACAAAGGCGAGGCCGGCGGCAATGGCCGCGCCCGGACTGTCCAGCTGCAAGGCCACGCCATCCAGCAGCACCGCACCGGCACAGCGCCGGTTCAGCCCAAACAGGGTCTTGAGGATTTCACTGCGCCCTGCCCCCATCAGCCCGGCCACGCCCAGCACTTCGCCGGCACGCACCTCGAAGCTGATGTCACGCACATGGTGTTCGTCGGCCAGCCCCTTGACCTGCAAGCGCACGGCACCGGGTGCGGCACTGCGACGGGGGAAGCGATCGCCGATCTCACGCCCCACCATCATGCGTACCACTTCATCAAAGTCTGTGCGGGCAATCACCCGCTCGCCGACAAAGCGGCCATCGCGCAGCACGCTGATCTTGTCGCAGATGCGGAAGATTTCTTCCATGCGGTGCGACACATAGACGATGGCCACGCCCTGCGCCTTCAAGCTGCGCATCAGGCCGAACAGGGTGTCGATCTCGCGTTCGGTCAGTGCCGCTGTCGGCTCGTCCATGATCAGCAGCCGTGCATCCATGGCCAGCGCCTTGGCGATTTCCACCATCTGCTGCTGGCCGATGGACAGCAGGCCGGCTTCCGCTTCCGGATCGATATTGTCAGCCCCCAGCGCTGCCAGCTGTGCGGCGGCCTCGCGCCGCATGCGGGCATGGTCGATCACGCCAAAGCGTGCCGGCTCGCGCCCCAGGAACAGGTTTTCCATCACCGACAGCTGCGGAATCAGGTTCAGTTCCTGGTGGATGATGGCAATGCCGCAAGCTTCGGCCTGACGGGTGGAGCGGATCTGCACCGGCTGGCCATCAATGCTGATGGCACCGCCATCGCTGCGGTATACCCCGCTGAGGATTTTCATCAGCGTGGATTTGCCGGCACCGTTCTCCCCCATCAGCGCGTGGATTTCGCCGCCAGCAATGGCAAAGTCGACCTCTTCCAGTACGCGGACCGGGCCAAAAGCCTTGCTGATGCCCTGCATCACGACATTCATGGTCAGGTCCTCAGAAAATCACGCCGGAATGCAAAATCACATTGGCGTAGGGTGTGCACTCGCCGGTGCGGATCACCACCCGCGCAGCCTGACAGCGTTGCTTGAATGCTTCATGACTGACCCACTCCAGCGCCACGCCCTGTCGTGACAGGGCGGCAGCGGTTTCCACCACCGCCGGGTTGTGTGCGCGGCATTCGTCGGCAAACACCGCCCGTTCGCACTGGAAATCCGCCAGTACCGTTTCCAGTACGCGGGCAAAACCCGGCTCGCCCAGCGCCAGCGCCAGGTCGATGCATTCCACGCCAGGCGGAATCGGCAGGCCGCAGTCGGCAATCACCAGGCTGTCGGTATGGCCCATGCCGGCCAGCACACGGGCGATGTCGCGGTTCAGATGTCCCAGTTTTTTCATGCTTGTTGATCCAGAAAAGATTGCAGTTCGGCCAGCGTCGGCATGCCGCTCTGTGCGCCCTGCCTGGTGACCGACAGTGCGGCGGCGGCATTGGCCCGGCGTACGGCCTCGGCCAGACCCAGACTCCAGAAGGCTGCCAGCGCACCATTAAAGGTATCGCCGGCACCAGTGCTGTCCACCGCGGCCACCGGGAAGCCGGCAATCTGCTGCAGACCGCCCTGGGCGTCGGCATAGCTGGCGCCCTTGCTGCCCTGGGTCATCACGATGCCAGCCGGGCGGCTGGCCAGCAGCTGCTGCCAGGGCTGCTGGCTGGCCAGTGCCACCGCCAGCTCGTATTCATTGGGTGTCAGCAGGCTGACCTGTTGCAGCAAGGTGGCCGGTAGCGGCTGGGCCGGTGCCGGATTCAGGATGAAGGGCTTGCCGTGACGCGCTGCCAGCATGGCGGCATGCTCGACGGTGGCCAACGGCACCTCCAGCTGGGCCAGCACCACGTCGGCATCGATAAAGGCCTGCTCGGCCGCATCCAGCTGCGCCGCTGACACGGCATTATTGGCTCCCGGCACCACCAGGATGGCATTGTCGCTGCCGGCCAGGGTAATGCTGGCCATGCCGGTGGCTGCATCCACCCGGCTGATCCAGCGGGTATCGATGCCCTCGGCCTTGAGGCCGGCCAGCAACTGCTCGCCAAACGCATCCTGGCCCAGGCAGGCAATCAGGCTCACTGTCGCCCCCAGCCGGGCCGCCGCCACCGCCTGATTGGCACCCTTGCCACCGGGATAGGTGGCAAAGCGGTGGCCGAACAGGGTTTCACCCTGGCGCGGAAAGCTGTCCGCTTCCACCACCAGGTCCATGTTGATGCTACCGATCAGCAAAACTCGGCTCATGTCTTGTCTTTCCAGGCGCAGCACCACCAGGGTGAGCTGGCACGGCGGTGTCATTTGACACTGCGGGCACAGGCCGTGGCAGGCTGCTGTTCATCAAAGGCTAAAACGTACTCAGCAATTGGGTGAACTTATAGCAGAGCCGGCATGTCGGTGGAAGCACAACACGCAATAAATGTAAGTTTTCAACTACATGGCAGCGAAAAAAAACCACACCATGGTGCAGGAGCGCCAGCCAGACGCCGGCTACGGCCCCTGGCACGCACCACTGCGGTGCCGCCGGCCCTTGTCATGTAGTTGCAGCGCACAAATCACCCAGCCCTTGTCCGGTGCGGATGACGGCCAATCTCTGCGGCACCGCAGCAGGAAAACTTCGCGCCCGCGCTGCCGACAAGTCCCCTGCGCCAGCCAGCCGGCTGTGCTAAAATCGGCCAACACATTCATTTGATTATGAAAACACTCATCACCGCCCTCTTGCTCTGCCTGCTGTCACTGCCAGCCATGGCCGTGAACAGACTGCTGCCTGCCAATATCCTGGCCGGCACCATCTCCAGCGTGGACAACAACACCGTCACTTTCGTGAAGAGCGAAAGCTCCTTGCTGCGCTCGCTGCTGGCAACACTGATCCCCACTGGTCAGAGCTACGCCACCGCACCGGGCCTGCGCATCTATGACGGCGACAACCGCTTCCTGCTGACCGGTCAATTGCCCACCCTGGTGGGACAGACGGTTGGCATCACGCTGGACCTGCAAGGCAATATCAACCGTATCTGGGTGCTGAGCGATGCTGAAATCGAGCTGCTGCAGCAGCGCCAGCAGTAAGGCGCACCCAATGAACCAGCTGGAATCCGCGTAGCAATGAAGAAGGTATATATCAAGACCTTTGGCTGCCAGATGAACGAATACGACTCTGACAAGATGGTCGACGTTCTGGGCGATGCCGAAGGCATGATCAAGACAGACAATCCGGAAGACGCCGACGTCATCCTGTTCAACACCTGCAGCGTGCGCGAAAAGGCACAGGAAAAGGTGTTCTCCGATCTGGGCCGCATCCGCCCGCTGAAAGAAGCCCGCCCCGACCTGATCATCGGCGTCGGTGGCTGCGTGGCCAGCCAGGAAGGCGACACCATCGTCAAGCGCGCGCCTTATGTGGATGTGGTGTTCGGCCCGCAAACCCTGCACCGGCTGCCGGAAATGATCCGTGCCCGCCAGCACAGCGGTGCGGCGCAGGTGGACATTTCCTTCCCGGAAATCGAAAAATTCGACCACATCCCGCCGGCCAAGGTCGACGGTGCGGCGGCCTTTGTCTCCATCATGGAAGGCTGCTCCAAATACTGTTCTTTCTGCGTGGTGCCTTACACCCGTGGCGAGGAAGTATCGCGTCCGTTTGAAGACGTACTGACCGAAATCGCCGGCCTCACCCAGCAAGGGGTGAAGGAAATCACCCTGCTGGGGCAAAACGTCAACGCCTATCGCGGGCTGATGGCCGATGGTGAAATTGCCGACTTCGCCCTGCTGCTGGAATACGTACACGAAATGCCGGGCGTGGAGCGACTGCGCTTTACCACCAGCCATCCGCGTGAATTCACCCAGCGCATCATCGACTGTTACGGCAAGCTGCCCAAACTGGTGTCGCACCTGCACCTGCCGGTACAAAGCGGTTCCGACCGCATCCTGACCGCCATGAAGCGCGGCTATACCGCGCTGGAATACAAGTCCATCATCCGCAAGCTGCGTGCGCTGCGCCCGGACCTGTGCCTGTCATCCGACTTCATTGTCGGTTTCCCCGGTGAAACCGCGGCCGATTTCGAACAGACGCTGAAGCTGGTCAAGGACCTGGAATTCGACTTCAGCTATGTGTTCATCTACAGCGCCCGTCCCGGCACGCCGGCGGCCAATCTGCTCGACGACACCCCGCACACGGAAAAGGTGCGCCGGCTGGAAGCACTGAACGAAGTCATCGAGGCCCGCGGCTATGCCATCAACCAGAGCATGGTCGGCAGCGTGCAGCGCGTGCTGGTGGAGAATATCTCCAAGAAAGACCCGAACATGCTGGCCGCCCGCACCGCCAACAACCGGGTGGTGAATTTTGTCGGCCAGCCGCGCCTGCTCAAGCAGATGGTGGACGTGGTGATTACCGATGCCCGTCCGCACTCGCTGATGGGTGAAATCCTGACTCAAGAAACCGCGTGACACCCGCGCGCAAAGGCCCGTCATGTTTATCGTTGCACTCAGTTATATCGCCCCGCTGGAAGAGATCGACGCCCGGCTGGCACAGCATGTGCTGTGGTTGAAACAGTGCTACGCCGACGGGCTGTTTCTCGCCTCCGGCCGCAAGGAACCGCGCACTGGCGGCATCATCCTGGCCAGAGGCGACCGCCATGCCCTGCAGCAAAGGCTGGCACAGGACCCGTTTGCCCTGGCCGGACTGGCGCGTTACGACATCACCGAATTTCACCCCAGCATGACCGCCCCCGGGCTGGAAGCGCTACTTGCCCCTGCCGGGGAGCCTGCACCTTGAACCAGCCCACCGCCAGCCAGCTGCTGCCGGCTCCCCGTCCGCTCAGCCGTCACGCCCGCCGGGCGGCCCTGGCCTGCCTCATCATCCTGCCGCTGTTACTCTTGCCCAGCCTGTTGCTGGGTCAGCCGGGAGTGAATGGCGGCTGGGGTAGCCGTTCCCTGTTGCTGCTGATTGGCCCGGCGGCCATTGGCGGCACGCTGGCGCTGTATGCCCTGCTGCTGTATTTGCTGGACAAGCTCACCCTGGATGGCCTGCGCAATGGCCTGTTCATGCTGCTGACCTTGCTGGCCAGCGTGCTGCTTGTTCTGGAAGCCAGTTTCTGGTTTGCCTTGCTGTTCAGCCTCTGAACCACCTTTCGCCTACACGATGAATACCACTCCTCTCAGTTTCAATCCGGTCGATAACGAACGGCTGGCCCGCCTGTGCGGCCCGCTGGATGAAAACCTCAAGCAGATCGAAACCGGTCTGGATGTGCAGATCCAGCGCCGTGGCGAGCACTTCAAGTGCAGCGGCGAACACGCCGATCTGGCGGTATACAGCCTGACCCGGCTGTATCTGCTGGCGGAAAAGCGCGATATCTCCATCGACGACGTGCAGCTGGAACTGGTGGAAGTACGCCAGCACGAGCAGCAGGACGGCGATGTGCCGGTGCTGCTGACCCGTCGCGGCGACCTGCGCGGGCGCACCCCGCGCCAGAGCGGCTATATCAAGGCCATCAGCCAGCATGACATCACCTTCGGCATCGGCCCGGCCGGCACCGGCAAGACCTATCTGGCGGTGGCCTGCGCGGTGGATGCCATGGAGCGCGATGCCATCAAGCGCATCGTGCTGGTACGGCCGGCGGTGGAAGCCGGCGAAAAGCTGGGCTTCCTGCCCGGTGATCTGGCGCAAAAAGTCGACCCCTACCTGCGCCCGCTGTATGACGCCCTGTACGACCTGATGGGCTTCGACCGCGTCACCCGCCTGTTCGAAAAGAACCTGATTGAAATTGCACCGCTGGCCTATATGCGTGGCCGCACGCTCAACAACGCCTTCATCATTCTGGACGAGGCGCAAAACACCACGCCGGAACAGATGAAGATGTTCCTCACCCGCATCGGCTTTGGCTCGCGCGCGGTGATTACCGGTGATGTGACGCAGATCGACCTGCAGCGCCACCAGAAAAGCGGGCTGGTGGAAGTGGAAAAAATCCTGGGCCAGGTGCGCGGCATTCATTTCCACCATTTCCAGAGCGAAGACGTGGTGCGCCACCCGCTGGTGCAGAAAATCGTCGATGCCTACGACCACTATCAATTGAAAAACGATGAAACAAGCCAAGCGAAATAACCCGCTGCTGCGCCTAGCCGCCCGTCTGCAACTGACGCTGGAAGACCGCAGCCAGGCACAGTTACTGCCCGATGCCAAACTGATCCGCCGTTGCTGCCAGGCCGCCCTGCAGGCCGATGTGCAGCAGGCCCAGGTCAGCATCCTGCTGGTGGGCAGTGAAGAAGGCCGCAGCCTCAACCACACCTACCGCGGCAAGGACTACGCCACCAATGTGCTGTCGTTTGCGCTGAATGAAGGCGAGAACATTGCCGATCTGCCGCTGTTTGGCGATCTGGTGCTGTGTACCGAGGTGGTGGAAAAAGAAGCCACCGAGCAAGGCATTGACCTGATGGCCCATTATGCCCACCTGCTGGTACACGGCATGCTGCACCTGCAAGGCTTTGATCATGAGGATGACGAAGAAGCGGAAATCATGGAAACGCTTGAAACTGTCATTCTTGCGAAGTTAGGATATCCCGACCCCTATCTTGAGGAAAAACGCTAACCCCATGGAAGACCCCAGTAAACACAAGCCCAGCCTGTTGGAACGCTTGTCCGCCATGCTCCTGCGCGAACCGGAAGACCGCGAGGAGCTGATTACCCTGTTGCACTCCGCCTTTGAACGCAATCTGCTGGACGCCGAAGCGCTGGCCATGATCGAAGGCGTGCTGGAAGTCAGTGACCTGACCGCCCGCGATGTGATGATTCCGCGCAGCCAGATGGACGTCATCCGCATCGACGACCCCATCGAGCGCCTGCTACCGGATGTGCTGCGCACCGGCCACTCGCGCTTTCCGGTGATCGGCGACAACAAGGACGACGTGCTGGGCATTCTGTTGGCCAAGGATCTGCTGCATTACTTCCATGCGCCCAAAACCTTCGATCTGCGTGCCACGCTGCGCGCCGGCGTGTTTGTGCCGGAATCCAAGCCGCTGGACGTGCTGCTGCGCGAATTCCGCTCCAACCGCAACCACATGGCCATCGTGGTGGACGAATACGGCGGCGTGTCCGGTCTGGTGACCATCGAGGATGTGATCGAACAGATCGTCGGCGACATCGAAGACGAATACGACTTCGAAGAAGACGACAACAATATCGTACCGGTACGCGACCAGCGCTACCGCGTCAACGCCCTCACCGAAGTGGCCGACTTCAACGAATACTTCGCCACCGACTACGCCGACGACGACGTCGACACCGTGGGCGGCCTGGTGATCTCGCTGATCGGCCATCTGCCCAAGCGTGGCGAAACCGTGGAATCCGGCTCGCTGCGCTTCACCGTATTGCGTGCCGACAGCCGCCGCCTGCAGACCCTGCTGGTGGAACGCCTGCCGCGCAATACCACCGAAAGCAGCCACGACTGACATGCGCACCCTGTTTGTGCTGATTGCCGCCGCCATCGCCGGCGCCCTGACCCTGTACGGCTTCGCGCCCTACCGCTTCTATGGTCTGCTGCCACTGTCGCTGGCGGCGCTGGCACAACTGGTACAGCGCAACCCCCAGCTAGCCTTCCGCACAGGCTATGTCTGGGGGGTGGCCGCCTACACCAGCAATTTCAACTGGATCTACCACAGCCTGCACGATGTCGCCGGCCTGCCGGCGCTGCTGGCCGCGCCGCTATTGCTGCTGCTACCGGCCTATCTGGCCATCTGGCCTGGCCTGGCCTGCTGGCTGACAACACGCATCGACCAGCGGCCCTGGGTGCGCTGGCTGCTGGCTTTTCCAGCGCTGTGGGAACTGGGCGAATGGCTGCGCAGCTGGGTGATGACCGGCTTTCCCTGGGGTGCCATCGGCTACTCGCAGGTAACGGAAAGCCCGCTGTCCGGCTTCATTCCCATCGGTGGTGTGCATCTGGCCAGCTGGCTGGTGGCGCTCACCGCCGGTGCGCTGGTCCTGGTTGCCAGTGGCAGCCGCCTGCAACGCTTGTCGGCGGTGGTCGGCATCATCCTGCTGTGGAGCGCGGGCTTCTGGCTGCAATCCCTCAGCTGGACCACCCCGACCGGCAAGCCCTACCGGGTGGCGCTGGCCCAGGGCGACATTCCCCAGGCCATCAAATGGGATCCGGCCACCTTCGAGGAAACCCTGAAGATTTATTACCAGCAGGTGGCCAGTACCCGGGCCGAGGTGATGATCCTGCCGGAAACCGCGCTGCCGGTGTTCCTGGACGACCTGCCCTCCGGCTACCTCACCATGATTGCCGGCGATGCCCAGCGCAAGAACATGGCGCTGGCCACCGGCATTCCACGCCGCACCAACGATGGCCGCGGCTACCTGAACGCGGTGGTCACGCTTACCGATGCGGCCCAGCCTTATTACGCCAAGGATCACCTGGTACCGTTTGGCGAATTCATTCCGCTGCCGGCACTGATAGGCTGGATTTACCAGTATATGAACATGCCGCTGTCCGGCTTCAGCCGCGGCGGTGCCAACCTGGCTCCACTGCTGCTGGCCGGCCACAGGATCGCCTTCAATATCTGCTATGAAGACAGCTTTGGCGAAGAGCTGATCGGCCCGGCGGCCCAGGCCGGCGTGCTGGCCAATGTCAGCAATCTGGCCTGGTTTGGCAAAAGCGTGGCGATGAGCCAGCATCTGCAGCTGTCACAGGCACGGGCACTGGAAACCGGCCGCTTCATGCTGCGCGCCACCAATACCGGCATGACCGCCATCATCCGCCCCGATGGCGAGATCGCCAGCGTGGCCGCACCATTCACCCAGCAGGTGCTGGAAGGCATGGTGCAGGACTATCAGGGCCTCACCCCCTATATGCAGTGCGGCAACCTGCCGGTGATTGCCGGCTGTATCGCCCTTGTACTGCTGGCCATCGGCCTGGGTGCCTGGCAGCGGTGGCAAAGCAGCCGCCCGCCTGAAGCAGCGGCATAACAAAAAAGCCCTCACACGAGGGCTTTTTCCTTGGCTCAGCAGCGGGTCAGACGTGGAAGCGCGACACCAGCTGGCGCAGATCACTGGCCAGGCTATGCATGGCCTGCACTTCCTGCGAGGTGCCGGCCGATTCTGCGGCATTGCTGCTGGCACTGCGCGCAATCAATTCCACCTGCTGGGCAATTTCATTGCTGGCACTGCCCTGCTCTTTCAGCGCATGCGAAATCTCGTTCACCACATTCACCACCCCGGTGGCGCTGTCGCGAATGTGCGAGATGGCCTCGCCGCCCTGCACCGCCAGTTGCAGACCGGTTTTCACCCGGCCTACCGCTTCTTCCATACAGGCCCGTGACTGATCGGAGCTGGTCTGGATTTCCTGGATCATGCCGGCGATTTCCTGCGTCGCCTGGCCAGTTCGTTCCGACAGCTTGCGTACTTCATCCGCCACCACGGCAAAGCCTCGGCCCATCTCGCCGGCGCGAGCCGCTTCGATGGCCGCGTTGAGCGCCAGCAGATTGGTCTGATCGGCAATATCCTTGATCACCTGCATGATGCTGGAAATGGTCTGGGTCTTGCTGGCCAGATCGGCAATGGTGACCGCTGCCTGATCCACCGACTCATTGATGCGGTGCATTTCGCTCACCGCACTGGAAATCACTTCGCCCCCCTCCTGCGACAGGCGGCCTGATTCCTGTGACAGATTGCGCGCGTCCTGCGCATGGCTGGCAATATGATTGATGCTGACCGTCAACTGTTCGATCGATGCTGCCATGGCAGCCGCTGCTTCACTTTGCCGGTCAGAACCACTGACCACGGCATCGGAGCGGCGCGCCACATCCGAACTCATCTGCGACAAGCGGCCGGCCTCGTCGGCAATCTCGCGCACCAGCTGCTTCAGGTGCTGCTGCATGTCGGCCACCGCGGCCATCACACTGCGCTGGTCACCGGCTTGCAAGGGCACGGTGGTATCCAGGTGGCCATCGGCAATACGGCGCACCACGCGCATGGTATCGCCGGGATCGGCCCCCAGCTGTCCCAGGATGCTGCGCATCAGGAATATCCCGGCAATCAGCAGCAACAGCAGGATGGCCGCCACTTCCAGCAGGGTGAGCCATAGCTGCTGCATAAAGGCGGCGTGGACATCGTCCAGGTAGATGCCGGTCCCGATCACCCAGTGCCAGCGTGCGCTGGTCATCAGATAGGAAATCTTCGGCTGCGGCTGGTCAAAGCCGGGCTTGTCCCAGACATATTCGGCAAAACCCTGACCATTGCCCTTGTTGACCGTGTCCTGGAACAGTTGCCCCAGATCGACACCGGTGGGGGTTTTCATCCCCTGCACGTTTTTACCCAGCATGGCGGCCTTGGCCCCATGGATGACGTAATTCCAGTTCTGGTCGTAGCCGAAAAAATACTCTTTCTTGTCGTAATGGCTGGCCATCAGGGCGGCGGCGGCCATCTGCTTGGCCTGGGCCTCGCTCAGCTTGCCGCTGGCTTCCAGTGCCTCGTAGCTGCTGATGATGCCCAGCGCGCTTTCCGTCAGATTGCGCGTCTTGTCCTGGCGGTCATGCAGCATGGCATTGCGCTGGTTGAACAGGGCCAGTCCGCTCAAGGCACAGATCAGCAAGGCCACCAGCAATAGCCAGGCGATCAGTCGAGCGCGCAAGCTCATTCCGCTATTTGTTTCCATGGTTTTCTCTCTAGTCCCGTTGGCAGTGTTTCTAGCAAGCAACTGCTCTAAATATCAGTACGTCGTCATTCTACCGTGATGCCGACAACAAGCCACAGGGGTTTACCCATGGATTTATTTCAAATTAGCGGATTATCTTGCAGAATACATTCGCAATTTCATCAAATCCGGCTTTTTCTGACGCCCAGCGCCGAGACCAGACATAAAAAAACCCGGCCTTTAGCCGGGTCAAAAGAGATGGGTCGCCCGCAGGCGCCGCCTCTGGGTCGTCCTTATTTCATGGTGGGCATCACGAATTCGGCGGTCAGTTTTTCCGGCCAGCGGCTGGTGATGGTCTTCATGCGGGTGTAGAAACGCACCCCTTCCGGACCATGCATGTGATGGTCGCCAAACAGCGAGGCTTTCCAGCCACCAAAGCTGTGGAAGGCCATGGGCACCGGAATCGGCACATTCACGCCGACCATGCCCACCTGGATGCGGTGGGAGAATTCGCGCGCTGCCCCGCCGGAGCGGGTGAAGATGGCCGTGCCATTGGCATAGGGATGCGCGTTGATCAGATTGACCGCGCTATCGAAATCCGGCACCCGGACCACCGACAATACCGGCCCGAAAATTTCTTCCTTGTAGATGGTCATTTCCGGGGTGACGTGATCAAACAGGCAGGGGCCGAGGAAGAAACCGTTCTCATGGCCCGGGTGCTGATAATCACGCCCGTCCAGCAACAATGTTGCGCCTTCGGCCACACCCTGGTCGACATAGCCTTTGACCTTGTCGCGATGCTGACGGGTCACCAGCGGCCCCATCTCGGCAGCGGCATCGGCACCCACGCCGATTTTCAGCGTGGCGGCACGCGCCTTCAGCCGCTCCACCAGCTTGTCCGCGACATCGCCGACGGCCACCGCAACCGAAATCGCCATGCAACGCTCACCGGCCGAACCGTAACCCGCCCCCATCAGCGCTTCCACCGTGCCATCCAGATCGGCATCCGGCATCACCACCATATGGTTCTTGGCGCCGCCCAGTGCCTGCACGCGCTTGCCATGACGGGCACCGGTTTCATAGATGTACTGGGCAATCGGCGTGGAGCCGACAAAGCTGATGGCCGCCACATCCGGGTGGGTCAACAGCGTGTCCACCGCCAGCTTGTCACCGTGCACCACATTGAACACCCCGTCCGGCAAGCCTGCCTGCTGGAGGAGGTCGGCCAGGAACAGCGCGGCAGAGGGGTCGCGCTCGGAGGGCTTGAGCACAAAGCAGTTACCGCAGGCAATGGCCACCGGCAGCATCCACAGCGGCACCATGGCCGGGAAGTTGAACGGCGTGATACCGGCCACCACCCCCAGCGGCTGGCGCATGGAGTGGCTGTCGATGCCGCTGCCCACCTGCTCGGTGAACTCTCCCTTGAGCAGCTGCGGAATACCGCAGGCAAACTCCACCACTTCCAGACCGCGGGTGACTTCGCCCAGCGCATCCGACACCACCTTGCCGTGTTCGGCAGAGATGATTTCCGCCAGCTGGCGCTGATTGGCTTCCAGCAGCTCCTTGAACTTGAACATCACCCGCGCCCGCTTCAGCGGCGAGGTTTCCGCCCAGGCGGGGAAGGCGCGGCGGGCATTGGCAACGGCGGCGTTCACTTCATCCACACTGGCCAGACCGACCTGCGCCACCACTTCGCCCAGCGCCGGATTGTAAACATCGGCCACGCGGCCGCTTTGGCCCTGGTACAGCTCACCGCCAATAAAATGTGCAATGGTTTTCATCTTGAATCCTGTCCGTTCTTGCTGGAGGTATAGGTTCAGGCCGTGGCCTGGATGGCTTCGCCAATCACGGCAAACAAGCGGTCGATCTCGGCTTCGCTGATGATCAGCGGCGGCGATACCGCGATGATGTCACCGGTAAAGCGCACCAGTACCCCGGCTTCCCAACACTTGAGGAAGACATCGAAGCCACGCGCACCCGGCGCACCCGGACGGCTGTCCAGCTCGATACCGGCCACCAGGCCCAGGTTGCGGATGTCCTTGACGTTTTTCACCCCCTGGAGCTGGTGCGCCTTGCTTTCGAACAGGCCGGACAAGGCGGCGGCGCGCTGGAACAGGCCCTCTTCCTGGTACAGGTCCAGCGTGGCAATGGAGGCGGCGCAGGCCAGCGGGTGTGCCGAATAGGTGTAGCCGTGCGGAAACTCGATGGCACGATCAGCCGCCGCTGCCATGAAGGCATCGTGAATTTCCGGCTTGACCAGCAGCGCGCCCATCGGCACCACGCCATTGGACAGGCCCTTGGCGCAGGTGATGATGTCGGGCAGCACATCGAATTTGTTGGCAGCCCAATCCGCCCCCAGACGACCGAAACCGGTGATCACTTCATCAAAAATCAGCAAGATGCCGTATTTGTCGCAGATCTGGCGCAGGCGCTTGAGATAGCCCTTGGGCGGAATCAGCACACCGGTGGAACCGGCCATCGGCTCGACCATCACGGCAGCGATGGTGGACGGGTCATGCAGGGTGGTAATGCGCGCTTCCAGCTCGTCGGCGAATTCGGCACCGAATTCCGGCTCACCACGGCTAAAGGCATTGCGCGACAGGTCGTGGGTGCTGCGCAGGTGATCGACCGCCGGCAGCGCCACCGGGAACAGCTTGCGGTTGCCGGCAATACCGCCCACCGAAATACCACCGAAGTTGACACCGTGATAACCACGCTCGCGGCCGATCAGCTTGACGCGGGCTGCATCACCGCGCACGCGGTGATAGGCCACTGCCATCTTCAACGCGGTATCGGCTGCTTCAGAACCGGAGTTGACATAGAACACCTTGGACAAACCCTTGGGTGCCATGGCCGCCAGCTTTTCCGCGGCCTCGAAAGCCTTGGGATGGCCGATCTGGAAGGGCGGCGCATAGTCCAGGGTGGCAATCTGCTTCTGGATGGCTTCCACAATCGGCTTGCGATTGTGACCGGCATTCACGCACCACAGGCCGGCACAGCCGTCCATGATCTCGCGGCCGGCATCGTCCTTGTAGTACATGCCATCCGCACTCACCAGCATGCGCGGTGCGCTCTTGAAGTGGCGGTTGGCCGTAAACGGCATCCAGAATGCGTCCATATTGAGTTCGGTCATGTGTTCTTCCTCCTGACGGCAGTCGTCTCTGCCTGATGTCTGACAATTTAGTCATCACACCAATACAATTACAGGTACAGTTATGCAGATATTTGCCGGGACCGTACAGGTCAAATCACCAGTACAGTTCAAGCAGCAGCCCCCTTGCCTGCGATGGAAAAGCCCATGACCAGCCTGAGCATCACCCCACAAGCCGGCCAGACCCTGGTCGACGCCATTGTCAGCGCCATCAGCCAGGCCATCGACGCCGGACACTGGCGTCCCGGTACACGCATACCCTCGATACGGCGCTTCGCCACCGAAAATGGCGTCAGCCCCTTTACCGTGGTCGAGGCCTATGACCGCTTGCTGTCACAAGGCTATCTGCGCTCGCGGCCCGGCTCGGGCTTTTATGTGGAAGTACGCCAGCGAGCGAGCAACCTGCGTCAGGCAGCGCGACTGGAAGATCTGCCCATCGATGAGCACTGGCTGTTGCGCAATGTCTACGAGCACTCGGAACAGGCCTTGCAAGCCGGTTGTGGCTGGCTGCCACCCGCCTGGTACGACATCGAAGCCCAGCAGAAAGCCCTGCGGGCGCTGGCGCGGCATGGTGACATGAATCTGCGCTACGGCGATCCCAAGGGCTATCCGGTATTACGCCGGCAACTGGCACAACAGCTGGCAGAAAAAGGTGTACCGGTACAGGGTGATGACATCCTGCTGACACAGGGTGCCAGCAAGGCGCTGGATATGGTGGCCTGTGCGCTGCTGCGCCCGGGCGATACCATCCTGGTCGATGATCCGGGCTACTGCAATCTCCTGTCCTGCCTGGCTTTTCGCGGTTTCAATCTGGTGGGCGTGCCCTGGACCGAGCAAGGACCGGATATCACCGCCTTGCAGGCCTTGCTCGAAACACACCGGCCGCGCGCTTTTTTCACCAATCCCTGGTTGCAGAATCCCACCGGTGCCAGCTATTCCGTACAAACCGCGCATCAGGTGCTCAAACTGGCCGAGCAATACGATTTGCTGCTGGTGGAGGACAATGTCTCGGGCGACTTCACCCATGGCCGCCAACCCACGCTGGCAGCGCTGGATGGCTTGCGCCGCGTCATCTATATCGACAGCTTTTCCAAGACCCTGTCGCCAGGCTTGCGCGTGGGTTTTATCGCCTGCCCGGCCGACTGCGTGGAAAAACTGCTGCGCTACAAAATGATGTCCGGTTTGACCACGCCGGAGCTGAATGAACGCGTGGTGCTGGAAATGCTCAATGAAGGGCGCTACCGCCGTCAGGTGGAAAAGCTGAAGTCACGGCTGGCCGAGGCGCAGTTTCTCGCCGCCGAGCGCTTGCAGGCACTGGGATGGGAGCTGTTTACCCGTCCTGCCAACGGGCTGTTCCTGTGCGCCAGGCCGCCACAAGCCATCGACAGCATGCAGCTGGCCGAGCAGGCCTTGAAACAGGACATCCTGCTGGCGCCAGGCCACCTGTTCCGCCCCTATGGCGAAGCCAGCAATTGGCTGCGCTTTAATGTTGCCTATAGCCAGGATGAACGCTTGTGGCATTTCCTGCAGGATCCACCCCGTGCCAGCACCGGCCGGCAATGCTAGCATGGGCGGCAATCCACCATTTTTAGCGGAGTTTCCATGCAACTGAGCCAGATGTTTGTGCATCCGATGAAATCGGCCCGCGGTATCAGCTACGGCCGTGCCTATGCCAGCCAGCAAGGTCTGCTGCACGACCGCGAATGGCTGCTGGTCACCCCGGAGGGCCGTTTTCTGACTGCGCGCGAATTTCCGCGCATGGTATTGATCGAGATGGATCTGATTCCCGGCGGCATGCTGCTCAAAGCACCCGGCATGACCCCGGTGATGGCCATGACCCAGGTCTATACCCAGCCAGTGGTCACGGCAGTATGGAAGGATGAATTCAGCGCGCTGCACGGTGACCCCAATGTGGATGAGTGCTTGAGCCGGTACATGGGTGTGCCTTGCAAGTTGCTGTGGCTGGGCATGCAATCGCGTCGTGTCTTGCAAGAGGCCAGCACGCCGATGTCGTTTGCCGACGGCTATCCTTATCTGCTGGTCAATCAGGCTTCGCTGGATGCCTTGAATCAGGAACTGGCACAGCCCGTCAGCCTGCGTCACTTCCGCCCGAATCTGGTGATCAGCGATGCCTTGCCTTATGAAGAAGACGACTGGAGCCTGCTCCGTATTGGCGACATCCTGTTTGAGGTGGCAAAACCCTGCACCCGCTGCCAGTTGACCACGGTGAATCCACTCACCGGCGAATTTTCTGCAGACAATGAGCCGATGCGCACCTTGATTCGTACCCGTCAGCTGCCCGAGGGCATCTGCTTTGGGGTCAACCTGATCGCGCGTAGTGAAGGGATACTGCAGCTGGGTGCTGCAGTGGAGGTGGTGGAGTCCCGCTACACCTTCTAAGCGATACCGCAGCACGGGCGCATTCTGCTCAGGCTAACAGGGTAGCGGCAGGCTTTCCGCCTGCTTGCCCACGCCAGACAAGCAGCGCTGGCAGGAGAAGGCGGCCAACAATGAAAAAAGCCAGCTTGCGCTGGCTTTTTTCACAACTTCACTGAAGATTACTCAGCGGAGTCATCCACGACTGCGACGGCATCTTCAGCACGATCCACCAGCTCAACCAGAGCCAACGGGGCATTGTCGCCCTTGCGGAAACCGTACTTCAGGATACGCACATAACCACCATTGCGGGCGGAGAAGCGCGGGCCGAGTTCGTCGAAGAGTTTAACCACGATATCGCGGTCACGAGTGCGGTCAAACGCCAGACGACGGTTGGCGAGAGACGGCTTTTTGCCGAGCGTAATCAGCGGCTCGGCCACACGACGCAGTTCCTTGGCTTTCGGCAGCGTGGTCACGATAACTTCGTGCTTCAGCAGCGAATTCGCCATGTTGCGCAGCATCGCCAGACGATGGCTGGTCGTGCGGTTCAGTTTACGATTACTGTAACGATGACGCATTGTTAATGTCCTTTAGTCTCAAACTTACGGCTTTTCCAGACCAGCCGGAGGCCAATTCTCGAGCTTCATGCCGAGAGTCAGGCCCTTCGAAGCGAGAACTTCTTTGATCTCGTTCAGCGACTTGCGACCGAGGTTCGGAGTCTTCAGAAGCTCGGTTTCAGTACGCTGGATCAGATCGCCGATGTAGTAAATGTTCTCTGCCTTCAGGCAGTTGGCCGAACGAACCGTCAGTTCAAGATCGTCTACCGGACGCAGCAAGATCGGATCGATCGGCGGCGCCTTTTCAACGACTTCTTCAACCGCTGTGCCTTGGAGGTCAGCAAAGATCGACAGCTGATCCATCAGAATACGTGCAGCATTACGCACGGCCTGTTCCGGTTCGATGACGCCATTGGTCTCGATATCGAGAACCAGGCGGTCGAGGTCGGTACGTTGCTCAACACGGGCGCTTTCCACTGCAAAGCTCACACGGCGAACCGGCGAGAAGGAAGCATCCAGTTGAATGGTACCGATGGAACGGTTTTCTTCATGCATGGACCGAACAGACACAGGCTGATAGCCACGGCCTTTTTCGACCTTGATCTCCATGTCGATTTTGCCACCAACGGAGAGATGAGCAATCACGTGTTCCGGATTGATCACTTCCACGTCATGCGGCAACTCGATATCGCCAGCCAAGACAGCGCCTTCGCCTTCCTTTTTCAGGGTCAGCACAACACTGTCACGACCATGCAGCTTAAGCACTACGCCCTTGAGGTTGAGGAGGATGTCTACGACATCCTCACGCACGCCATCAAGTGCGGAATACTCATGCAAAACGCCAGCGATAGTCACTTCGGTAGGAGCAAAGCCCGGCATCGACGACAGCAGAATGCGGCGCAGCGAGTTTCCCAGAGTGTGGGCATACCCACGCTCGAACGGCTCCATCGATACGCGTGCATGGGTCGCGGAGACCGGCTGCACGTCAATCAGACGAGGTTTCAAAAATTCCGAAGCGCTGTTTTGCATAGTCATTCCCTAAGAGCTAGCGATTACTTGGAGTAGAATTCCACAACGAGTTGTTCGTTGATATCGCTAGACAGTTCGGAACGTTCCGGAGCAGATTTGAAGACGCCTTCCATTTTCTTGGAGTCAACCGACACCCAAGTAGGGAAACCACCTTGCTCAGCCAGAGCCAGACCTTCTACGATACGGGCCTGTTTCTTGGCCTTTTCGCGGACAGACACAACGTCACCAGCTTTAACCTGGAACGACGGAATGTTAACTACCTGGCCGTTCACAACGATAGCCTTGTGGCTTACCAGCTGACGTGCTTCTGCACGAGTGGAGCCAAAGCCCATGCGATATACAACGTTGTCCAGACGCGCCTCGAGCAGCTTCAGCAGGTTTTCACCAGTGGAGCCTTTACGACGCACAGCTTCCGCAAAGTAATTGCGGAACTGGCGCTCGAGTACGCCATAGATACGGCGGATTTTCTGCTTTTCACGCAGCTGGACACCGTAGTCAGACAGGCGGCTCTTGCGAGCGCCATGCTGGCCAGGAGGGGTGTCCAGTTTGCACTTGGAATCCAGTGCACGACGCGCGCTCTTCAGGAAAAGGTCGGTGCCTTCACGACGAGCGAGCTTACATTTCGGGCCGATATAACGTGCCATGTTCTCACACTCTCCGAATTAAATACGACGTTTTTTGGGCGGACGGCAACCGTTGTGCGGTACCGGCGTCACGTCGGAGATGCTGGTGATCTTGAAACCCAGCGCGTTGAGTGCGCGAACAGCGGATTCACGACCCGGACCCGGGCCCTTGATACGAACTTCGAGGTTCTTCACACCGTATTCTTGGGCAACTTTACCAGCGTGCTCTGCTGCTACCTGAGCAGCAAAGGGTGTACTTTTGCGCGAGCCCTTAAAACCAGCGCCGCCAGAGGTAGCCCAAGACAGTGCATTGCCTTGACGGTCGGTGATAGTGATGATGGTGTTGTTGAACGAAGCGTGCACGTGCACGATACCTTCGCTAACAGACTTGCGCACTTTTTTACGTACACGGACAGCTGTGTTTGCTTTAGCCATTTCTGTGTTCCTTTAGTTACTTCTTGCCGGCGATCGCCTTACGCGGTCCCTTGCGGGTACGAGCGTTAGTGCGAGTGCGCTGACCGCGACACGGCAGGCCACGACGATGGCGCAGACCGCGATAGCAGCCCATGTCCATCAGACGCTTGATGCTCATGGTGATTTCGCGACGCAGGTCACCTTCAACGGTGAACTTCGCCACTTCTTCACGCAGAGTTTCCATCTCAGCTTCCGTCAGATCCTTCACCTTGGTGGAGGGATTCACGCTGGCAGCAACACAAATCTGCTGGGCGCGAGTCTGACCGATGCCGAAAATTGCCTGCAGGCCGATAACGGCATGCGCATGATTGGGGATATTTACCCCTGCAATACGGGCCATACTCTTTCCTTAAGCCTTAAGACCTTGAAAAGTTTGCGATTGTAACACGCAAAGTCAGGTCTAACAAATGTTAGCCTTGCTTTTGCTTGTGACGCGGGTCCGTGCAGATCACGCGAACTACGCGATTGCGACGGATGATTTTGCAGTTACGGCAAATCTTCTTTACCGAAGGCTGTACTCGCATGTCAGTTCCTTTCGTTACTCTAAAAGAGCGAGTGCGTTATTTCGCACGGAACACGATACGGGCAGAGGTCGAATCGGATGGAATGAGTTCCACCGTAACCTTGTAAACAGCCAGGACACAGATGAAAACATCCGTGTCATTTCTGTTTACGCCCAATTACTACGTGTCCATTCTCAAGTTTGATCCTGCAGCAGCACCCAGGTACTACTGCCTGATCTCACCCTGCATCTGGATGGTGTCTTACCTAGCCATATAACCCAGCGAGAACACGTGTGTCAGCGGGTAAGGGCATTGCCTTTGAAGTTAGCCTTCTTCAGCAAGCTCTCATACTGATGCGACAGTACGTAGGACTGGACCTGAGCCATGAAATCCATGGTGACCACCACGATGATCAGCAGTGATGTACCACCGAAGTAGAACGGTACATTCCACTTCAAGATGAGGAATTCCGGCAACAGACAAACCAGCGTAATGTAGATCGCACCGATAAGTGTCAGCCGCAGAATGATCTTCTCGATGTAACGCGAAGTCTGCTCACCTGGACGGATACCTGGGATGAAAGCACCACTCTTCTTCAGGTTATCTGCCGTCTCTTTCGGATTGAAAACGAGAGCGGTGTAGAAGTAACAGAAGAAAATGATGGCCGTTGCATACAGCAGCACATAGATGGGCTGTCCGGGATGCAGCTTGTCAGCCACGCCCTTGAGCCAACCCAGGCTTTCATTGTTGCCCAGCCAGCCAAGAATGGTGGCAGGAAACAGGATGATGCTGGATGCAAAAATCGGCGGGATCACCCCTGCCATGTTGAGCTTGAGCGGCATGTGCGTGCTCTGGCCCTGCATGACACGATTACCAACCTGACGCTTGGCATAGTTGACCAATACCTTGCGCTGACCGCGTTCTGCGAACACGACAACGTAGGTCATCAATGCAACACCGACAAACAGCACGATGGTAAACAGGATGGGCAGCGAGCCTTGACTGGTCAGCGTGAGCGTCTTGCCAATGGCAGCCGGAACACCTGATGCAATACCTGCACAGATGATCAGCGAGATACCGTTGCCGATACCGCGTTCGGTAATCTGCTCACCCAGCCACATGAGGAACATGGTGCCGGTAACCAGGGTTACCACGGTTGTCAGGTAGAACTCCCACTGGGCAGTCACCACCAGGTTAGGCTGCTTAAACAGCATTACCGCGATACTGAAGCTCTGAAACGAGGCCAGCAATACGGTTGCATAACGTGTGTACTGGGTTACCTTACGACGTCCCGCATCGCCTTCCTTCTTCAGCTGCTTCAAGCTAGGCAATACCTCGGAAGCCAGCTGAAGAATGATGGAAGCAGAGATGTACGGCATGATGCCCAGGGCAAATACCGTGAATCTCGAGAGGGCGCCGCCCGAGAACATGTTGAACATGTCGAGCAGGCCCGTCTGCGACGTGTGGAACAACTTCGCTAGTTCGGCAGGATTGATACCAGGCACCGGAATATGCGCGCCGATGCGGTAAACAATCAAAGCTCCGATCAAAAACATGATGCGGCGCTTCAAATCACCAAATTTATTGGCATTTCCCACTAGAGAAGGTTTCGACACGTAAGTGCGCCTTATTCAATACTGCCGCCGGCAGCTTCGATGGCAGCGCGAGCGCCGGCAGTCGCTGCAATACCACGCAGCTTGATAGCACGCTCGATCTTGCCGGACAGGATGACCTTGGCTACCAGAGCCTGTGCGTCTACCAGACCAGCTTGCTTCAGTGCCAACAGATCGATTTCGTCAACCGGCAGCAGATTCAGTTCGGACAGACGCACTTCAGCATTGAAGCGAGCAGTCAGCGACTTGAAGCCACGTTTCGGCAGACGACGTTGCAGCGGCATTTGACCGCCTTCAAAACCGACCTTGTGGAAACCACCTGCGCGGCTCTTCTGACCCTTATGGCCACGACCGGCAGTCTTACCCAGGCCGCTACCAATACCGCGACCTACACGACGCTTCGCATGCTTGGCGCCGTCACCCGGTTGAATGGTGTTCAGCAGCATCTCTTAGCCCTCGAATTTGAGCAAGTAGCTGATCTTGTTGATCATGCCACGGTTTTCAGGGGTATCGAGCACTTCCACAGTCTGGCGGATCTTTTTCAGACCCAGGCCACGGGCGCAAGCCTTGTGGGATTCCAGACGACCGATCAGGCTCTTTACCAGAGTTACCTTAACAGTGTTGGCGTTACTCATGATTAACCCCCAGGATCTCGTCTACGGTCAGACCGCGCTTGGCGGCAACCTGAGAGGCGGTGCTAATCTTGCTCAGGCCGTCCAGAGTTGCACGAACCACGTTGTACGGGTTGGTGGAACCATGAATCTTGGCCGAAACATTGTGAATACCCATTGCGTCAAAAATTGCACGCATCGGGCCACCGGCCTTAACGCCAGTACCTTCCTTAGCCGGCTGGATAAAGACGGTAGTAGCACCGTGCTTACCCGATACGGTGTGGTGCAGGGTACCGTTGCGCAGCGGGATTTTTACCAGATTGCGGCGGGCCTGTTCCATTGCCTTTTGTACGGCAACCGGAACTTCCTTGGAACGACCTTTGCCCATACCGATGCCGCCATCGCCATCACCAACGACGGTCAAGGCGGAGAAAGCCATGATACGGCCGCCCTTAACCACTTTGGTGACGCGGTTGACGCTGATCATCTTCTCGACCAGACCGTCGCCACGATCTTCCATTTCGTGCTTAGCCATTCTTCACTCCGAATTAGAATACGAGACCGTGTTCACGGGCTGCGTCTGCCACAGCCTTCATACGGCCATGGTATTTGAAACCGGAACGGTCAAATGCCACGGTCGAAATACCGGCTGCCTTGGCTTTTTCAGCGATGCGCTTACCGACTACGGCTGCAGCGGCCACATTGCCACCATTGGAAACATCAGCGCGTACTTCGGCTTCCAGAGTGGAAGCGCTTGCCAGTACCTTGCTGCCAGTTTCATCAATGATCTGGGCATAAATGTGGCTGTTGGTGCGGTAAACAGTGAGACGCACCATCTTGAGCTCCGCAATCCGAGCACGGGTTTTACGTGCACGGCGGAGTCGAGCTTGTTTCTTGTCCATGTCAGTGCCTCAGTTACTTCTTCTTGGTTTCTTTCAGAACCACAACCTCATCAGCGTAACGAACGCCCTTGCCCTTGTAGGGTTCCGGGGAACGGTATGCGCGGATTTCGGCAGCGATCTGGCCAACGAGTTGCTTGTCAGCACCCTTGATCAGGATCTCGGTCTGAGTCGGAGTCTCAGCCTTGATGCCAGCAGGCATCTGGTGAGCTACCGGGTGAGAGAAACCCAGAGACAGGTTCAGGATGTCGCCTTGAGCCTGGGCACGATAGCCCACGCCTACCAGCTGCAGCTTCTTTTCGAAGCCCTTGGAGACACCGATAACCATATTGTTCAGCAGAGCACGCAGGGTACCGGACATGGCACGTGCGAACTTGCTGTCGTTTTTAGCCGCGAAAGTCAGTTCGTTGTTGTCGAACTTGATTTCAACGTCATTGCACAGAGCGGCGCTCAGGGAGCCCAGGGCACCCTTTACGGTCACTTCTGCAGCACCGAATTTCACTTCGACGCCAGCCGGAATGGCTACGGGATTCTTAGCTACGCGAGACATTTGACCCCCTTATGCCACTACGCACAGCAGCTCACCGCCGATACCGGCAGCGCGTGCTTTGCGATCGGTCATGATGCCCTTGGAGGTAGACAGAATCGCTACGCCCAGACCATTCATCACCTTCGGGATTTCGGTGGAGCCCTTGTATACGCGCAGGCCAGGACGCGAAACGCGGTCAATGCGCTCGATCACCGGACGGCCAGCGTAGTACTTGAGCTGGATATCAAGAACAGGCTTCTTGGCTTCGCCGGCAACGGCGAAATCTTCAATATAGCCTTCTTCTTTCAGCACCTGTGCCAGCGCAATTTTCAGCTTGGAAGACGGCATTGCAACAGCCACCTTGGAAGCCATTTGGCCGTTACGGATGCGGGTCAACATATCGGAAATAGGATCGTGCATGCTCATTTATGGTTCTCCTATTACCAGCTGGCCTTAACAACACCCGGAATTTCGCCCTTCATGGCGATTTCACGGAGTTTGTTACGACCCAGACCGAATTTACGGAACACGCCACGCGGACGACCGGTGATGGCACAGCGACGACGCTGGCGAACCGGGGAAGCATTGCGCGGCAGCTGCTGCAGTTGCAGGCGAGCGGCAAAGCGTTCTTCTTCCGAGAGGCTTTGATTGTTGATGGTAGCGATGAGGGCTTCGCGCTTAGCGGCAAATTTTTCAGCCACCTTAACGCGCTTTTCTTCACGCTTGATCAGTGCAAGTTTTGCCATGTGCTTAACCCTTGAACGGGAACTTGAACGCAGCCAGCAGAGCGCGGGCCTCTTCGTCAGTCTTCGCCGTAGTGGTAACAGTAATGTTCATACCACGCAGAGCATCGATCTTGTCGTACTCGATTTCCGGGAAGATGATCTGTTCCTTGACGCCCATGTTGTAGTTGCCGCGGCCGTCGAAAGACTTGGCGGAAACACCACGGAAGTCACGGACACGCGGCAACGCGATGGTCACCAGACGGTCCAGGAATTCGTACATGCGTTCACGGCGCAGGGTTACCTTGCAGCCGACCGGATAGTCATCGCGAATCTTGAAGCCAGCGATGGATTTGCGAGCGGTGGTGACAACCGGCTTCTGGCCGGCGATCTTTTCCATATCGCCCACGGCAAATTCCATTACCTTTTTATCGGCAACAGCTTCGCCCACACCCATGTTGACGGTGATCTTCTCGATGCGCGGTACTTCCATGATCGACTTGTAGCCGAACTGTTTCATCAGTTCCGGCACTACGCTGTCTTTGTAGAAATCGTAGAAACGTGCCATGTTTGCTTTTCCTTACGCGCCGATAACTTCGCCGTTGGACTTGAACACGCGTACCTTGCGGCCGTCTTCAAGAGTCTTGAAGCCCACGCGGTCAGCCTTCTGGCTAGCCGGATTGAAAATAGCGACATTGGAAGCGTCAACAGGCATGATCTTTTCGACGATACCACCAGCAACACCACGTACCGGATTCGGCTTCTGGTGCTTCTTGGCGATGTTCACGCCTTCAACAACCAGCTTCTCTTCCAGAACACGCAGTACGGTGCCGCGTTTACCCTTGTCTTTACCGGTGATTACTACGACTTCATCACCTTTACGAATTTTGCGCATGCGACCTCCTTACAGCACTTCAGGAGCAAGCGACACGATCTTCATGAAACGCTCGGTACGCAGTTCACGCGTCACGGGTCCGAAGATACGAGTGCCAATCGGCTCAAGCTTGTTGTTGAGCAGAACGGCAGCGTTGCTATCAAACTTGATCAACGAGCCGTCCGGACGACGCACGCCCTTGGCGGTGCGTACTACTACTGCGTTGTACACGTCGCCTTTTTTGACGCGACCGCGCGGAGCAGCATCCTTGATGCTCACCTTGATGATGTCGCCAACGCTTGCATAGCGACGCTTGGAACCGCCCAATACCTTGATGCACATAACGTGACGCGCACCAGTATTGTCAGCGACCTCAAGCATGGTCTGCATTTGGATCATTTGATGATTACCTTTCTAATCCAACTTTATCCGTCACTTTCACCTGCCGGTTTCTCGCATAAGAGCAAGACCAAACAGACGAAACGCCACAGCAAGACTGTGGCGTGTCAAACGGCCAGTTTTGGACCCCGTAAGGGCGGAATTCCTATCCGACACGGATAAGAAGATGGCCATTATACAAGGGACTTTCGTCCCTTGCAAGTCTTATACCTGGCGAGATTTCTCGACCAGGGCAGTTACCACCCACGACTTGGTCTTCGAGAGGGGACGGGACTCGCTGATTACTACGATGTCACCGGCCTTGAACTCGTTGTTCTCGTCGTGTGCGTGGAACTTCTTGGAACGACGGATAATCTTGCCGTAGATCGGGTGCTTAACCTTGCGCTCGACCAGAACGGTTACAGTCTTATCCATCTTGTCGCTGACGACAGTGCCGGTCAGCGTACGTACAACTTTGGTTTCGCTCATCTTAAACTGCCTTTTCTTTCAGAACGGTACGTACACGAGCGATATCGCGACGTACTTTCTTCAGTTCAGAGGTCTTGGCGAGTTGCTGAGTAGCGTGCTGCATGCGCAGGGCAAACTGGGCCTTCAGGAGGCTCAGCAGTTCCACTTTCAGCTCGTCAACAGTTTTGGCTTTCAGTTCGGACGCTTTCATTACTGACCTACCTGTCTAGTTACAAACACAGTGGCGATCGGCAACTTGGCTGCGGCCAGACGGAAAGCTTCACGAGCGAGTTCCTCGTTAACACCGTCCATTTCGTACAGCATCTTGCCAGGCTGGATTTCGGCCACGTAGTATTCCGGAGAACCCTTACCCCCACCCATACGGACTTCAGCAGGCTTGGAAGTGATCGGCTTGTCCGGGAAAATACGGATCCAGATACGACCGCCACGCTTGATGTGACGAGTCATGGCACGACGGGCCGCTTCGATCTGACGTGCAGTCAGACGACCACGACCAACAGCCTTCAAACCGAAATCACCAAAGCTCACCTTGTTGCCACGGGTAGCGATACCAGTGTTGCGGCCTTTATGCTGTTTACGGTACTTGAGTCTAGTTGGCTGCAGCATTGCGTGGGCCCTTTCTCGTTTTCTTCTCGGTCGCAACCGGAGCCGGCGCTACTTGACCCGGCTTCAGCTCACCTTTGTAAACCCATACCTTGATGCCGATGATACCGTAGGTGGTCTTGGCTTCAGAGGTAGCGTAGTCAACATCGGCACGCAGGGTATGCAGCGGCACGCGGCCTTCGCGATACCATTCGCTACGAGCGATATCGATACCGTTCAGACGGCCGGAGGACATGATCTTGATGCCCTGGGCGCCCATGCGCATGGCGTTCTGCATGGAACGCTTCATGGCGCGACGGAACATCACACGCTTTTCCAGCTGCGAAGCGATACCGTCGGCGATGATTTGCGCGTCCAGTTCCGGCTTGCGAACTTCTTCGATATTCACGTGAACCGGCACGCCCAGACGAGCTTGCAGTTCGCGCTTCAGAACTTCGATGTCCTCACCTTTTTTACCGATCACCACACCCGGACGGGCGCTGTGAATGGTAATGCGTGCCGACTTGGCCGGACGCTCGATGGTGACACGACCAACAGCCGCATGACCCAGGCGCTTCTTCAGGTATTCGCGAACTTCCAGGTCTTGCATCAGCATTTCCGGGAAATTCTTCGAATTGGCGAACCACTTGGAAGACCAGTTTTTGTTAACGGCAAGACGGAATCCCGTCGGATGAATCTTCTGACCCATTTCTTACCCCTTAATTGCCAACGGTCAACGAGATGTGGCAGGTCTGCTTTTCGATGCGATTGCCACGACCCTTAGCACGGGCAGTGAAACGCTTCAGACTAGCGCCTTTGTCAACAAAGATGCTGGTGACACGCAGGGTGTCGATATCAGCGCCTTCGTTGTGCTCGGCGTTAGCGATGGCAGATTCCAGCACTTTCTTCACAATAACCGCGCCCTTCTTCGGGGAGAAGGCCAGGATATTCAAAGCCTGACCAACGGATTGACCGCGGATCAGATCGGCCACCAGGCGGCACTTTTGTGCCGACAGGCGGACGCTTTTCAGATTTGCAGATACTCTCATCGCTTCACCTTATCTCTTCTTCGCCTTCTTATCGGCCGCGTGGCCTTTGAAGGTACGAGTCAGCGAGAATTCGCCCAGTTTATGACCGACCATGTTTTCGGAAACATAAACAGGCACATGGGTGCGACCGTTGTGAACCGCGATGGTCAAACCAATGAAGTCCGGCAGGACGGTCGAACGACGCGACCAGGTTTTGATCGGACGTTTGTCACTGGTTGCACGCGCCGCGTCGACCTTCTTCAGAAGGTGCAGATCAACGAACGGGCCTTTTTTCTGCGAACGTGCCATTGTCAATTACCCTTTAGTAGAATAGCGACGGCGTACGATCATATTGTCGGTACGCTTGTTGCGACGGGTACGGAAGCCCTTGGTCGGAGTGCCCCATGGGCTAACCGGCACACGGCCTTCACCAGTACGGCCTTCACCACCACCATGCGGGTGATCAACCGGGTTCATCGCCGTACCGCGAACGGTCGGACGAATACCACGCCAGCGACTGGCACCAGCCTTACCCAGCTTGCGCAGGGAATGCTCTTCGTTGCTCACTTCGCCAACAGTCGCACGGCAATCGACATGCACCAGGCGGATTTCGCCGGAACGCAGACGCAGCTGAGCGTAAACGCCTTCGCGAGCCAGCAGCATGGCGGAACCACCAGCGGAACGAACCATCTGGGCGCCCTTGCCAGGTTGCAGCTCAACGCAGTGGATAGTGGTACCCACCGGGATGTTACGGATCGGCAGAGTGTTACCAGCCTTGATCGGAGCCTCGGCACCGGACAGCAGAACAGCACCCGGCTTCACACCGCGCGGAGCGATGATGTAGCGGCGTTCGCCATCGGCGTAGCACAGGAGAGCAATGTGGGCAGTGCGGTTCGGATCGTATTCGATGCGTTCCACTTTTGCCGGGATGCCATCCTTGTTGCGACGGAAGTCGATCAGACGGTAATGTTTCTTGTGACCACCACCCATGTGACGGGTAGTGATACGGCCATTGTTGTTACGGCCAGCAGTGGAAGATTTTTTCTCTACCAGAGCGGCGTGCGGAGCGCCTTTATGCAGATCAGGGTGAACCACCTTGACAACTGCACGACGACCCGCGGAAGTCGGTTTTACTTTAACGATAGGCATGCTCTATCTCCTTACTCCGCAGCGGCCGGGGTGGCGGTCAGATCGATTTCCTGACCCTGAACCAGGCTAACGTAAGCCTTTTTCCAGTCTTTACGACGGCCAAAGGTACGGCCAAAGCGCTTGACTTTGCCCTTGACGTTAACGGTGGATACGCCTTCAACTTTTATATTGAACAGCATTTCAACCGCAGCCTTGATCTCCGGCTTGGTAGCATCGGTAGCAACACGGAATACAACTTGCTGATGCTTCTCAGCAACCATGGTGCTCTTTTCGGAAACAACCGGGGCCAGAATTACTTGCAACAGACGTTCTTGATTCATGCCCACTGCTCCTCCAGATGCTGCACCGCCTCACGAGTGATGACGATCTTCTTGAAACGCAGCAGGCTGTACGGGTCAGCTTGTTGTGCTTCGATCACCAGCACGTTCGGCAGATTGCGCGAAGACAGATAGAGGTTTTCGTCCAGTTCACGGGTAATGAACAGAGCCTGTTCCAGACCCATGGACTTAACCACACCTACGAATTCCTTGGTTTTCGGCGATTCAACCGACAGCGAATCAACCACGACCAGACGTTCGTCGCGAACCAGCTGGGACAGAATGGCTGCCATACCAGCGCGGAACATCTTGCGGTTAACCTTCTGCGAGAAATTCTCGTCCGGGCTGTTCGGGAAAGCACGACCACCACCACGACGGTTCGGCGTGGAGGTCATACCAGCACGCGCATTACCAGTGCCCTTCTGCTTGAAAGGCTTCTTGGTGGAATGATGCACTTCGGCACGAGTCAGCTGGGCACGGTTACCGCTGCGTGCATTCGCCAGGAATGCAGTCACAACCTGGTGAACCAGGGCTTCGTTGTATTCGCGACCGAACAGAGTTTCGGATGCCTGCAGGCTGCCAGCAGCCTGACCTTGGCTATTGATTACTTTCAATTCCATCACGCACCTGCCTTCACGCTAGGACGAACGACTACGTCGCCGTTCTTGGCGCCAGGAACGGCACCCTTAACCAGAAGCAGCTGACGCTCGGCATCAACACGAACAACTTCCAGGCACTGAACAGTGCTCTTGACGTTGCCGTACTGACCAGCCATGCGCTTACCCGGGAAAATACGACCCGGATCCTGAGCCTGACCAATGGAACCCGGCGTGTTATGCGAACGCGAGTTACCATGGGAAGCACGGTTGGAAGAGAAGTTGTGACGCTTGATCACACCGGAGAAACCCTTACCCTTGGAGGTACCGGTTACATCAACCAGCTGGCCTACGGCGAAGATTTCAACGGAAAGTGCATCACCCGGCTTCAGGGTGGAGAGGGCTTCTACGGACAGAACGAATTCGTTCAGACCCAGACCTGCCTCAACGCCAGCCTTGGCAAAGTGACCGGCAGCCGCCTTATTAACGCGGTTTGCCTTACGGGTGCCGAAGGTTACTTGAACGGCGGAGTAGCCATCAACTTCAGCGGTTTTGATTTGCGTGACGCGATTAGCAGACATGTCCAGCACAGTTACCGGGACGGAAGCACCGTCTTCAGCAAAAATGCGGGTCATGCCGACTTTGCGACCGACAAGACCTAAACTCATGTTTATTTCCTTTTGCAGGCGCCGATTACGATTGACCGGCATACAAAAACAAAAGCGGACTCGCAAAATTGCGAGTCCGCTAATGTATCACAAGAAATTTAGCAATCGCAAGCACTTAGCTCACAATTACCAAGTTTCCAGCAATTACTGCAGCTTGATTTCCACATCCACACCGGCCGGCAGGTCGAGCTTCATCAGAGCATCAACAGTCTTGTCGGTCGGATCTACGATGTCCATCAGACGCAGGTGAGTACGGATTTCCAGCTGGTCGCGGGAAGTCTTGTTCACGTGCGGGGAACGCAGCACGTTGAAACGCTCGATTTTGGTCGGCAGCGGAACCGGGCCCTTCACAACTGCGCCGGTACGCTTGGCGGTTTCAACGATTTCCTGGGCGGAACGATCGATCAGGTTGTAATCGAAGGCCTTCAGGCGGATGCGGATTTTCTGGCTTTGCATATTATCTGCTCCGATTAGGCGATGATTTTGGCAACAACGCCGGCGCCAACAGTACGGCCACCTTCACGGATGGCGAAACGCAGACCTTCTTCCATAGCGATCGGAGCGATCAGTTCTACGGTGATTTCCACGTTGTCACCCGGCATTACCATTTCCACGCCTTCGGACAGGCTTACTGCACCAGTCA
>NZ_JAELTZ010000198.1:0-299 GCF_016429115.1 Aquitalea sp. ASV15
CCACTCAGGTTGGCGCTGCTGGCCGTCCAGTTGCCGCTGCCATCCACCTGGGCGGTGGTGCTGGCGCTATGGCCCTGGCTGTCGGTAAAGGTGACGGTGACGGTCTGGCCGGCTTCCACGGCTGTCTCTTATACACATCTCCGAGCCCACGAGACATTAACAAGGATCTCGGATGCCGTCTTCTGCTTGAAAAGGGGGGGGGGGGGGGGGGGGGGGGGGGGGGGGGGGGGGGGGGGGGGGGGGGGGGGGGGGGGGGGGGGGGGGGGGGGGGGGGGGGGGGGGGGGGGGGGGGGGGGGGG
>NZ_JAELTZ010000199.1:0-304 GCF_016429115.1 Aquitalea sp. ASV15
CGGGCCACGGTCGCGCTGATAGCTGCGTTCGCCTTCCGGGCGGCGCGATTCATGCAGATCGCCACGGCTGTCGGCCGGGTGCAGGCTGCGCGGTGCCGAGGCATCGCGTTCGCGCGGCGGGTAGGGCCTGTCTCTTATACACATCTGACGCTGCCGACGAACGAACAACAGTGTAGATCTCGGTGGTCGCCGGATCATTAAAAAGGGGGGGGGGGGGGGGGGGGGGGGGGGGGGGGGGGGGGGGGGGGGGGGGGGGGGGGGGGGGGGGGGGGGGGGGGGGGGGGGGGGGGGGGGGGGGGGGGGG
>NZ_JAELTZ010000200.1:0-304 GCF_016429115.1 Aquitalea sp. ASV15
CACCCGCGGGTCACTGGCCAGCGCATCCAGCTCGGACGAAAAAACCAGCGTCGGCTTGCCATCGCGCTCGGCCAGCAGGCGGTCCTCGATGGCACGGGCGCTGATGAACTGCGCCAGGGTGCTGCCCCTGTCTCTTATACACATCTGACGCTGCCGACGAACGAACAACAGTGTAGTTCTCGGTGGTCGCCGTATCATTAAAAAGGGGGGGGGGGGGGGGGGGGGGGGGGGGGGGGGGGGGGGGGGGGGGGGGGGGGGGGGGGGGGGGGGGGGGGGGGGGGGGGGGGGGGGGGGGGGGGGGGGG
>NZ_JAELTZ010000201.1:0-304 GCF_016429115.1 Aquitalea sp. ASV15
AGCTCGTCCAGCAGCAGATACAAGGCGGTAGCGGCCATCAGCAGCCCCATGCTCAGATTGAACAGCAACAGGCCGCGCGCCGCTGACAGCAGGTGGCGCAAGCGCTCACCCAGCCAGGCCCACAGGCCTGTCTCTTATACACATCTGACGCTGCCGACGAACGAACAACAGTGTAGTTCTCGGTGGTCGCCGGATCATTAAAAAGGGGGGGGGGGGGGGGGGGGGGGGGGGGGGGGGGGGGGGGGGGGGGGGGGGGGGGGGGGGGGGGGGGGGGGGGGGGGGGGGGGGGGGGGGGGGGGGGGGG
>NZ_JAELTZ010000202.1:0-303 GCF_016429115.1 Aquitalea sp. ASV15
TGAAGGTGACGGTGACAGTCTGGCCGGTTTCCACGCCCGTGGTGGTACCGCTGACCACGGCGGCAGTGCTTTCGCTGCTGTTATAGACATGATCGCTGCCACTGCCATCACTGCTGATGGCAATGGTAGCCACCGTATCCTTGCTGTCGCTATTGCTGGCGCTGGCGGTATTGCCGGCCACATCGCTGACGCTGGCTTTCACCGTTACCGGGCCATCCACCAGGCCGCTCAGGCTGCTGGCCGGAACGGTCCAGCTGCCATTGGCTGCCACGGTCGCCGTGGTGGTGACCACGTGGTTGGCGC
>NZ_JAELTZ010000203.1:0-302 GCF_016429115.1 Aquitalea sp. ASV15
CCCCCCCCCCCCCCCCCCCCCCCCCCCCCCCCCCCCCCCCCCCCCCCCCCCCCCCCCCCCCCCCCCCCCCCCCCCCCCCCCCCCCCCCCCCCCCCCCCCCCCATTTTCAAGCAGAAGACGGCATACGCGATCCTTGTTAATGTCTCGTGGGCTCGGAGATGTGTATAAGAGACAGGCGCGAACAGCGTGCGGACCGCCTGGCTTTGCGTGCCTTGGCGGTGCATCAGGCTGTCCAGTTGCGGCAGATACAGATAGTGGAAGCCTGGCCTGCCTGCTGTTTGCAGGCAGCTGGCCAGCCACTG
>NZ_JAELTZ010000204.1:0-295 GCF_016429115.1 Aquitalea sp. ASV15
CAATACCGCCACCGCCAACACCGACACCGGCACGGGTCAGCCGGGCGAAAGCCTCAACACCGCCGCCAGCATCAGCATCGGCAACGATGGTGCCGGCAGCGATCACGTCTACAACAAAGCCTGTCTCTTATACACATCTCCGAGCCCACGAGACATTAACAAGGATCTCGTATGCCGTCTTCGGCTTGAAAAGGGGGGGGGGGGGGGGGGGGGGGGGGGGGGGGGGGGGGGGGGGGGGGGGGGGGGGGGGGGGGGGGGGGGGGGGGGGGGGGGGGGGGGGGGGGGGGGGGGGGGG
>NZ_JAELTZ010000205.1:0-302 GCF_016429115.1 Aquitalea sp. ASV15
CGGCCACAACTGCTGCTGCAAGACAGCCGCGGCCAGCCGCAATTGCAGGAACAGCACTACTGGACGGCCAGCCTGTCGCGGCTGCTGACACAGGCGCTGGCGGTGAATCTGTCACACCAGCTGGGGCCTGTCTCTTATACACATCTCCGAGCCCACGAGACATTAACAAGGATCTCGTATGCCGTCTTCTGCGTGAAAAGGGGGGGGGGGGGGGGGGGGGGGGGGGGGGGGGGGGGGGGGGGGGGGGGGGGGGGGGGGGGGGGGGGGGGGGGGGGGGGGGGGGGGGGGGGGGGGGGGGGGGG
>NZ_JAELTZ010000206.1:0-302 GCF_016429115.1 Aquitalea sp. ASV15
CCCCCCCCCCCCCCCCCCCCCCCCCCCCCCCCCCCCCCCCCCCCCCCCCCCCCCCCCCCCCCCCCCCCCCCCCCCCCCCCCCCCCCCCCCCCCCCCCCCCCTCTTTTCAAGCAGAAGACGGCATACGCGATCCTTGTTAATGTCTCGTGGGCTCGGAGATGTGTATAAGAGACAGGGTGACGTCGGCCTTGACGGTGATGGCCCCGTCCGCCAGACCACTCAGGTTGGCGCTGCTGGCCGTCCAGTTGCCGCTGCCATCCACCTGGGCGGTGGTGCTGGCGCTATGGCCCTGGCTGTCGGTA
>NZ_JAELTZ010000029.1:0-49051 GCF_016429115.1 Aquitalea sp. ASV15
ATGCGCGGCAAGGTAACCGAGCAGCACATCCGTGCCAACAGCAAGAGTGTTTACTGAAGCGAAAGGACAAAATCATGTGGTATTTCGCCTGGATGTTGGGGCTGCCCTTGGCCGTGGCCATGGGGGTCATCAATGCGGTGATCGAGGAAAGCCTGCATCACGATGATTGAAACCCGCAGCCAGCGCCGGCGCGCCCTGGCTGGCGGTGCGGTGGGCTGTCGCCCGCCGTGCTGAGTGATCAGTGAACAGGGCAGGCAGCCTGCCCAAACGCCGCCAGGCGCAAACCTGGCTACCGGCGGCATACCGGATCAGCAACGGTATGCCGCTTTTTGCAGCTGGCCCGCAGCCAGCTGCCACAGCAAAGCCGCCGCTGATCGCCCGCCAGCGGCCTCAGTGCGCCGTATCACGCAGCAGCAGGTCTTCATAAAACGCCCCATACGGCAGCGTGGGGTGGCGGATCTGGATTTCCAGAATCCACACCCCGGTATTCGGGCAGGCGGCAAAATCCCCCAGCGAACCGGCCTGGTAAATGGCATGCGGAAAATCGCAAACCCGGTGCCCCTTGATATCCAGATTCAGCTTCCAGCCCATGGCCGCAGCCTGCTCGGCCGCATAGTCGTATAGCGCGCTGCCGGCGCAGCCATCCCGCTGCCACTTGTCACTGACCCGCTGCCACAGCGTACGCGCCGCCGCCGCGCAGGCATGCATGTCGCCATCCTGCCCCACCACAAAGGTCGCGCCGGCATCGCCCTCGTGGCCATCCCACACCACCCCCAGGTCGATAAAGAAAATATCGTGCTCACCCAGCACATTGTCGGGGTCCATTTTCTGCTTGAAGGTTTTTAGCGTCGAATGGCCAAAGCGGATGATGATGCCGTGCCAGATCCGCTCCATTCCCATGCGCGCCAGCGTCGCCCGCGCCAGGTCCTTGGCCTGCTGCTCGTCCATGCCGGGCCGGATCTGCGCCGCAATCAGCTGCACCGCCTCGAAGGTCTTGTCACGTGCATGGCGCATTTTGGCCAGGGAAAAACGGGAACCGACAGCTTCCTGCTGGGCCAGGGCATCCGACATGGCAATCCTTCCAAGGGTGGTGGCTGAAAAATGAATTCATCATATCCATGATGCCGCTAAACGCAAGAGTCATGAAACAAAACCGATGCGGCAACACACGCTGATGATAGCGCCAGGCAGAGCGCACCCGATCGGGCAAGACGGGCAAGTGCCGGGGGGAGGGCAGGACTCCTCCTCCGGTGTGCATGAAAAGCAATCCAGGCAACGATTCAGGATGGGGGACTGCAAGCGCTGTGCATGCTGACGCATGGCGTGAGGTGATGGAGAGACAAAGCTAACAGAAGGGATGGAGATTACAGACTTTTTAACCAGTCTAGTTTTATTTTTCGACCAGAGGCAGTTTTCAGACCAGCAAATGAAACAGTCAGTTCTTGATGTAAATAATTCAAGAGAAAATATTTGGTGAGGTCAGTATTGATTTATTATGATTTGAAATGAATGATTATCTCGGAGTAGTTTTTAAAATTCTCACCATCGGGTAGCTGAGGAAATGTTCGTACAGAAAATATAGCTTTTAGCACGGACTGGTCATAGTCCTGATTGCCGCTAGAGTGAAGAAGAGTCACTGAGCTAACCTCAAGATTCGGGAGAAGTTTGACTCGAGCAATGGCCATATATTTGATGTTTTCTCCTGTTGGAATAATCACTAGGGGGCGAATTTTTGCAATAACTTTAGCAATCCAGATACTGGGCAGAGTATGACTGGAGCTAGATAGTGTCATGAGGGGTGTGGTGGATTTATCTGACGGTGATGGCGAGGTGTTTGATAATTCAGAAATAGAGTGCGATGAGCTGGCACAGCCGACAATACTCATCAGCACCGTTGCAATAAATAATGATTTTGTTTTTCTCATAAATCATGCTGTTCTATTTGTTGTTTCATGATCTGATTTTCATCATGTAATGATAAATTCAGTCATTGTCACCATCGTTGATGTGCAAAGCCATGGAAGTATATGACTCGATAATTGCTTTGTCGATTTCGGGGTCTCTATCGAATGATGGCTGGGAAGTATTGCCTAGTAAGGATTCTATGCTGTGTGGTAATCGTTTTTGTCAACAAATATACTAACACGGTTGTGAGCTTGATCTACATTTGTACAGCCCTGAATTTGCCTAAGGAAAATGGCGGCTTACGATCCATAGCGGATATTCGGAGCATATCTGCCAATAAACCTATACCGATCAAGGCCGCCATTTGAATTGGGTAGATTGATTTTTTAGTGGTTTTCCCAGATTATCGCCAAATGGCTACAACTGCTTGGGTGATTGATTTCCTTAATGCCAAATTAATTGACATCCAGAGGGAGAGCCGAACCTAGTTTCAATGATGCTGAAATTTTTTCTGCCTTCTGTAATTGCTCTGGTGTAAGTCTTGCCCCCACAATTCCTTTGTATCCGGCACTTACAGTATCGTTTGGAGATGCAACGCTAAAAACCACATATGCCATGGTCAAATTTTGTGGGACGCCGGGGGCTCCATTGGCGTAAATAACCCCTAAATTATAAACGGAGCGAGCGTACCCCCCCTCAATTGCTTTCCTATAGAGAAGTACAGCATGAGGATAATCGCGCACAACGCCAAGGCCTCCAGCGTACATGATTGCCAAGTTGTGGGATGCAGTTGGATTACCTTGATCAGCAGCTTTCTGCAGCCATTTGATTGCTTGCCCGTAATCTTTTTCGACCCCGACACCTGAGGCGTAAGCAGTGCCTAGATTAAGTTGTGCTTTGGCAAAGCCCTGTGATGCGGCCTTTTGATAGTAAGAAATTGCTAGCGATGGGTCTTTTTTCACTCCCAGCCCAGATTCATATATTTGTCCCATTGCGTGTTGAGCTGACGCATCGCCATTATCTGCAGCAGGCGATAGTTCCTTAATTGCAACCGCATAGTCTTTTGACTTAAGTGCAGCCAAACCTGCTTCCAGTTCTGCATGAGCTTGCATACTGAGTGCGAAAAATATAGCTATACCACCAAAAAATCGAAACATTCTTTTTCCTTCGGATCGCGTTACTGAATAGAAATAGCATTTGCACAGAAGTTACGACCATCATTTGGCCACTGAGTATTAAGCGCACTGAAGCGATGAATTTGCCTTTCAGTCCACCAAGCTGCCAGCCAAGGCGAGTGTCCTTCTCCTCGCCAGCATCTCTTCCAACCAGGCACACACATCAAAAAAACCGCCCCAAACCGTGGATCACTTTTTCCGGCCTGTCGCGATTTCGTGGATTGCCCTTTCTGCCATTTTCACTGTTTTATTTTTCTATCTCTTTGTTTTTTATAAAGAAAGAAGAAAGAACAGGAAAAGGCCGAAAGAGCGATTTGGGCAAACCGTGGATTGTGAGCCGGAACCGTGTAATTCCGAGGGCAAACCGTGGGCATGGTTTTCTCAAGAATCAAGCACTTGGCGATGGTCACACCCCAAATCCACGGGTCATTTCACCTACTCCCGATTCTGAGTAGTCAAAATATCCCCTCCAAGCCCACAGTTTTTCACAAGCAGCGTGCTTATGTCATATTTAAGATCAAAAGCAGGCAACAATTTGCTGATTTTTGGCATAAATCGGACAGCTCCAGCTGGTGGCTTGATGCAGGGTGCTTGTATAAGGCATCGACTTTTGCGCCGATAGGAGAAAGCGGAGCAGCCCGCTTGGCCTGCATGTGGCAGGTGTGTACAGATTCAGCTTCTGGCCGTGGGCCTATACACCAAATCTATGCACAAAAAAGCTGAATGGTATTGGACGATGCCGGACTGATCTGGACAACAAAAAACCCGCAGAGCTTTGTGCTGTGCGGGTTTCTGGACTTTCTGGAACTGCTCTGTACGTTGCGATGGTGCCCGGGGTCGGACTCGAACCGACACACCTTGCGGCGGGGGATTTTGAATCCCCTGCGTCTACCGATTTCGCCACCCGGGCATCGCAAGAGGAGGCAAGTCTATCTGATCCGCCTGCCCTTGTAAATCACTCTGCGGCGTCCTTTTTCAATTTCAGCGCATGGTCATACAGTTGCTTGCGGTTGGCCCCGCTGATCTGGGCGGCCAGGGTGGAGGCCTGTTTCATCGGTAGCTCGGCGCTGAGGATGTTCATGATGCGGATGGCTTCTTCCGGCAGGGCTTCGTCGCTGTCGGGCTGCGGGGCGGCGTCGATGATCAGCACGATTTCGCCGCGCTGCTGGTTGCTGTCGGCCTTGACCCATTCCAGCAGTTCGCCGGCGGGCAGGCTGTGGAAGGTTTCAAAGGTTTTGGTCAGCTCGCGTGCCAGCATCAGCCGGCGTTCCGGCCCCAGTTCGGCCACGATGTCCTGCAGGGTGTCGACGATGCGGTGCGGGGCTTCGTAGCACACCACCAGGTGGTCGGCACTGAGCCATTGCTGCAGGGTGCGGCGGCGTTCACCGCTTTTGGGGGGCAAAAAGCCGTGAAACAGAAAGGCATTGCTGGTAAAGCCGCTGGCGGACAGGGCGGTGATGACGGCGGACACGCCGGGAATGGGGCGTACCGGGTGGCCGGCGGCGCGCACGGCTTCCACCAGCCGGGCGCCGGGGTCGGATACGGCGGGGGTGCCGGCATCGGATACCTGCACCACGATCTGGCCTTCCGCCAGCCAGCGGATGACTTGTTCGGCCATGCTGCGTTCGTTGTGTTCGCGCAGGCTGACCAGTTTGTTGGCGTGAATGCCGTATGCTGTCAGCAGGCTGCCGGTGACGCGGGTGTCTTCGGCGCACACCACATCGGCCACGCCAAAGGCAGTCAGCGCACGCGCGGTAACATCTCCCAGGTTTCCAATGGGGGTGGCCACCACATATAATGTGCCGCGACAGAAACTTTCCCGTGCAGATTCAAGCAAGTGAGCGAACGAAGTATGCAAAGACTGGCTCCGCTGTTGGTTGGCGTCATGATGACATGGTTGACGGCTGCGCAGGCGCAGGCACCGGACTATATCATCCAACTCAATGCCGCGCCGCTCAATAGCGCGGCTGGTGCGGCGGTTCGGGCGCAGACTGCGCCGGCTTCGGCGCCGGCCATGGCGCCGCAGGCCAAGCCCCTGCCCGCACCGGGCAAGATGGCGTCGCGGGTGAAGATCGGCCTGTTGCTGCCTACCGAGTCGCGCCTGCTGGGCGAGGCGGCGGCGGTGGTGCGCAGCGGGGTGGAGGCGGCGCATGATGTCGATCCGCAGGCCGAGGTGGTGGTGATTGATGCCGATGAGCACAATGCCGCCCAGCGTTACCGCGAGGCGGTGGCGGGCGGGGTGAATGTGGTGATCGGCCCGCTGTCGCGCAGCGGCATTGCCGCGGTGGCGCCCTATGTCAGCGTGCCCACGCTGGCGCTGAACTCGGTGGGGCGCGATGTGCCCACCAGCCCCAAGCTGTTTACCCTGGCCTTGAATGTGGAAGTGGAAGCGCGGCAGATTGCCCGGCTGATGCGGGAAGATGGCCGCGCCAATCCCTTGATCATTACCGATGGCGAGGTGCTGTCCAGCCGGCTGAAGCAGGCTTTTGCCGACGAGTGGCGCAGCCAGGCAGGCAAGGATGCACTGCAGATGGAGGACAACGGCCACAATCTGTCCGAACTCGCCACGGCGGCAGCAGGCGCGGATGCGGTGTTTCTGGCGGTGGAGCCGGCCGAGGCGGCCCGGCTGAAGCCTGCCTTGCTGCCAGAGCTGGCGGTGTATGCCACCTCGCAGATCAGCACCCGCACCCCGGACCGGCAACTGGCCGGTATCCGTTTTATCGACATGCCGTGGTTCCTGATGCCGCAGCATCCGGCGGTGAAGCGTTATGCGCGGCCGGCCAGCGCGCTGACCCTGCAAACCGAGCGGCTGTATGCGCTGGGGATTGATGCCTATCGCCTGGCCTTGCAACTGGCGAACAGCCGTAATCCGGCCAGCATCAAGCTGGATGGCGTGACCGGTGATTTGAAACTGGGGCGCGACCGCGTGTTCGACCGCCAGTTGCCGGTGTCGCTGATTGGCGAGGGCGAGTAAACCCCATGAATGAGCAGGGCAGGCTGGCGGAAGAGCGGGCCTTGTCCTTCCTGTTGCGACAGGGGCTGCAACTGGTGGAGCGCAATTGGCTGTGCCGGGGTGGCGAAATCGATCTGATCATGCGTGATGGCCGCAGCTGGGTGTTCGTCGAGGTGCGCCATCGTGCCAGCGCCCGCTTTGGCGGTGCCGCTTACAGCATTACCGCAAACAAACAAAGGAAACTCATGCACGCGGCGGCAGTCTACCTGTCCGATAGGGGAGTAGACGCACCTTGTCGTTTTGATGCTGTGCTGAGTGAAGGCGAGCAGCCGCTACAGTGGCTGAAAAACATTTTTGCATAGCAGCCCCCGGTTGGCTGCTACGAGGAAAAGCATGGACCTGATTGAACGCGTCAACGGACATTTTCTGGAAAGCATCGCCGCCAAGCAGGAGGCCATGGAGTTGCTGTCGCCGGCGGTGGCCCTGGCGGCCGAGCGCATGGTCAGCTGCCTGATGAACGAGGGCAAGATCCTGGCCTGCGGCAATGGCGGCTCGGCAGCGGATGCCCAGCATTTTGCCGCCGAGATGCTGGGACGCTTTGAAAAAGAGCGCCCCGGTCTGGCGGCCATTTCACTGGCAACCGATACCTCGGCGCTCACCGCCATTGGTAACGACTACGATTTCGACATGATTTTTTCCAAGCAGGTACGGGCGCTGGGGCATACCAACGACCTCTTGCTGGCCATTTCCACCTCGGGCAATTCTGCCAATGTGATCGAAGCCATCTATGCCGCCCACGAACGCGGCATGGGCGTGATTGCCCTGACCGGCAAGGACGGCGGCAAGATCAGTGAAATCCTGTCGCCGGAGGACATTCAGCTGAATGTGCCGGTATTGCGTACCGCGCGCATCCAGGAGGTGCATATCCTGCTGGTGCATGCGCTGTGCGATGCGATTGACTACATGCTGTTGGGAGGCGAGTAAATGAAACACACAGTCCTGACCCTGTTGCTGGCTGCCGGCCTGTCCAGCGCCTTGTCCGGTTGCTTTGCCCTGGCGGCTGGCGGCGTGGCCGGTGGTGCGCTGGTGGCTACCGACCGTCGTTCCAGCGGTGCCTATGTGGATGACCAGAGCATCGAAGTGAAGGTATCGCACCAGATTGGCGACAAGCTGCCGTCGGCCCATGTCAATGCCACCAGCTACAACCGTGCCGTGCTGCTGACCGGTGAAGTGCCGTCGGCAGAAGCTGGCCAGCAGGCCGAGCTGATTGCCCGTGGCATGCCCAATGTCCGCCGGGTGTACAACTACACGGTGGTGGCACCGTCGTCCGGCTTGTCCGAGCGTAGCAACGATACCTGGATCACCAGCAAGGTGCGTACCCGCATGCTGGATGGCAAGGGCTACTCGCCCAATCAGATCAAGGTGGTGACCGAGCGTGGCGTGGTCTACCTGCTGGGGCTGGTGACGCCGGCCGAAGGCCAGGCTGCGGCGCAGGTGGTGAGCGAAACGGCAGGGGTGCAGAAGGTGGTCACCCTGTTTGAAAACATCTCCGAGGTCAGCCCGGCGCAGTAAGCCGGCGCCCGGAAACGAAAAAGGACCGCGTGCGGTCCTTTTTCATTGCTGCTGTTGCCGTTTTCAGCCGTGGCTGCTGTGTACACGCGGGGCCAGTACGTCGGCACACAGCACATGCATGGCTTCGTCGATTTCAATGGCCATCGACAGCGTCACGCAGGAGCGGGTGTCGGTCATCGACAGATAAGGCTCGCTCATGTACAGCACGCCGGGCTGGTCGATGGCGTGCTGGAAATAGGCGCGGCGCGACCACACGGCGCCGGTGGTGTCGGCCAGCGGGGCAAATTTCAGGTTGCTGGCCACGGTGTTGTGGCGGCTGTTGAGGTTGCGGCCGATCTGGCGGCCCTCGCTGTCCAGCAAAAAGCAGCGGATTACATCCGGCATGGCCAGCATCGGGGTGGCCGCCTGATCAAACGGGGTGCCCTGCATCAGTGAAATGGCCGATTGCACAAAGGCCTGCCGTGCCAGTTCGATCTGGCGCCGGGTGATCTTGCGCTTGAGCAGGTCGCGCACCATCAGCTCGTCCCAGCGCGAATCCAGCCGCTTGGTGATGATGTCGTCCGCATCGGGTGTCAGGCTGGGCCGTGCCACATAATAGCCCTGTACCAGATCGCAGCCGGACTCCAGCGCCACCAGTACGTCGTTTTCGGTTTCGATGCCTTCTTCCACCACCAGTGCACCAATTTCATGCATCAGCCGCACCAGTCTGGACAGTAGATTGCGGGTGCGCGGCTGGCTGACCGCGCTGCGCAGCAAGTCCTTGTCGAATTTCACCAGGTCGGGCTCCAGCTGGCAGACCCGGTCCAGGTTGGAATGGCCGACGCCAAAGTCGTCGATGGCGATCAGGAAACCGGCTTTTTTCAGCAGGTTGACGCCTTCGATCAGCGCCTCATCCACTTCCAGCACATGTTCCAGCACTTCCAGTACCACATTGCCCGGCTGCAGGCCGGCTTCGCGGATGGAATTGGCCAGCGCCATGGCGCGCTCCGGGCGCGACAGCGAGGCGGCATCGACATTGAGAAACAACCAGTGCGGATGGGCTTGTTCCAGCTGGGAAAAATGCTGGACATGGGCCTGGCTGACCGCCAGGTCAAGCCCGTGACGCCGTTCTGGCGACACCATGGCGTAAAAGGCCTCGGCCGGGGAGAGTGGCAGCTGGTTCTGCTCGGCGCGCAACAGGGCTTCCACACCCACCGTGCGGCGATGCGCCAGGCTGTAGATGGGCTGAAAATGGCTGCCAAGGGTCAGACCGGCATGCTCGAAACGTTTCATTACAGTACATTCCTTCCTGGAGTGGGGCTCTTGCTGGCCCGTAAGCCAATCTCTCTAGCAATTGGCATTCCAGTGTAGAGCATGGGCCGATAATAAAAAACGGGCCCGACTGGGCCCGTTGAGATAAATCAGCACAAAAAGAAGAAATTACTCCTGCTGAATGCCTGCCACCAGCCATTTGCCGCCGGTGCTGCCATCCTTGATGTAGTGCCAGTATTCGCTGAACGGCACCGCCGGGGCATTGACCGATTCGCTCACCGTGCCGGAGAAGCGCACGGTGGCAATGTAACGGCCAGCCTCTTCCACGGCTTCCGCCAGCTGGCAGTCCAGCTGCGGGAAGTCGGCCACATCGCTATTGCCGGCGATGTCGTTGCGCAGGCCTTCGAACAGGTCCGGCGTCATGTACTTGCGTACTTCTTCCAGGCTGTCCGGCGAGTTAAGGCTTTGCAAATGCAGGAAGGTGGCCTTGGCCTGACGCAGGAAGTTCGGCGTTTCGGTGCCATCCGGCAGGCGGGCGGGTACACCGCCAGCCATGGCCGGTGCAGCGGCTCCGTAAGACGCTGGCTGACCCAGGCCGGAGCCGATCTTGGGAATCGGATCGAAGCGGGCGGCATCCTGGCTGCTGCTATTGAATACCGGGGCGTTGCCGGCCGGCATCGGGGTGTTCATCGGTGCCGGGCTGGCGGCGTTCTTGCGGCGGAACCACATCAGGCCGCCAATGCCCAGCAGGCCGAGCAAGGCCAGGGTGCCCCAGGGAATGCCGGAGCCGCTGGCGGCTTCCGACGCATTGCCAGAGGCATGGTTGCTGTTCATGGCCGAACCCAGCATGTAGCCGGCGGCGGCACCAGCGGCACCAGCGGCAATGGCTGTGCCAATGCCCGGACCTTTCTTGGGCTGTGCTTGCGGAGCAGCTTGCGGTGCCGGTGCCGGCATCGGGGTGGGCTGCTGGTAGCTCTTGGTCGGGGCCGAGCGGCGCATGCCGGCGCTCTTGCCTCCGCCCAGGCGTGCGGCTTCCGCGAACGGTGCCGCCAGGACAGAAACCAGGGTGAAGGCGAGCATGATCGTCTTCGCGCGAGGTGTCATGATTATATTCTCCAGAGTAAAGGGCCCCGGTGTGACTGGGGCATGTGACTTTAGTTCGGGGCAAGCCGCTGTATTTCAAGCACGCGGGCATGGTTATCCGCCACGCTGAAGCGGATGTTGTAGTCATACAGCTGCACGCCATAGATGCGCTGCGGGTCGTCCTGATAGGCCGGTCGCGGGTCTTGTGCCAGCACCTGTTCGATCAGGGCGGCCAGGGCGGGCGGCGGGGAGGGGAGGGCGGCCAGCTGTTGCAGCGCGGCGGGACTCCACTCTACCTGCAGGCAGACCGGCGGGCCGTCGACAAAGCCGCCACGGGCTTCCGGCCGGGCTTCCACAAAAGGAATGTAGGGCTTGATGTCCAGCACCGGCGTGCCATCCAGCAGGTCGGCGCCGGCCAGTTGCAGGCGTACGCCGTCGTGAAAGTCGATGCCGCGCAGTTCCACCAGCGACAGGCCCAGCGGATTGGGGCGATGGGTGGAGCGGCTGGCAAACACGCCCACCTTGGCATTGCCGCCCAGGCGTGGTGGCCGCACCAGTGCTTGCCAGCCGCGGCGGGCGGTCTGGTGGAACACGAAGCTGATCCAGACATGGGAGAAGGCTTCCAGTCCGCGCACGGTGTCCGGGTGATTGAATGGCGGCAGCAATTCCACACTGACCTCGGCGGCCGGGGCCAGCGAAGGTTGGCGCGGGATGCCGAATTTTTCCTTGTAGGGGGAGTGGACGATGCCGACTGCTGCAAACGGGTAGCTCATGTGGCGGATTGTAGCAGCCAGCTGCCGGGCTGGCGGTGGCTTGAATGCAGAACAGCCCGGACGAACGGGGGGTTTCGTCCGGGCTGATGACACAGCTAGGCTGCGGCAGGCTGGGAATCAGCCTACGAAGTGACGGTTGTAGCGGCCGGTGAGGCGGCTCATCGGCAACAGCATGAAGAAGTCGGCGCAGTTGAAATCAGGGTCCCAGGCCGGTTCGCCGCAGATGAAGGCGCCGGCGCGCAGGTAGCCCTTGATCAGCGGCGGCATCGGCGAAGAGGCGGCATCGTCCTGAATGCGGTCCAGCGGCAGCGGCAGGTGCGGGAACACGCGCCATTCTGCCGGGGACAGGTGGCTGGCTTCCAGCTGGCGATACAGGCTGACAGCCTGATGGCCACCATCGGCCAGGCTGACGCTGGCGCAACCAGCCAGATATTCACCGCCCTTTTTCTGCACATAATCAGCCAGACCGGACCACAGCAGGGCAATGACGCCACCACTGCGGAAGTCCTTGTGGACGCAGGAACGGCCCACTTCGATCAGGCCGTCGCGCAGGTTGTCCAGGCGGGTCAGGTCGAATTCGTGTTCGGAATACAGCGAGGGGGCGCGGCGGGCCATATCCGGCGGTAGCATGCGATAAGTGCCGACCACCAGGCCGCTGTTGGCGTCTTCCACGATCAGGTGATCGCACAGTGCATCGTATTCGTCGCAGTCGATGCCCAGCTCATGCGAGGACAGTTCGGCACCCATTTCGCCGGCAAATACATCGAAGCGCAGTTTCTGGGCGCGGCGGATATCTTCAGCGGTTTCGGCGACACGTACTCCCAGTTTCAGCTGGCGGCGGGCGGAAACGCTTTCGTTCAATTGCATGACTTACTCCCCTCGGAACATGCGATGCATGCTAGTTTTGTCAGCAAGGAATGTCGCTCGGACTTTCGTCCAGTCGGCCCGGCATTGCGGGCAACTCCTTCATTTGGCAGCAGCTTTTTGGCCTGCTGTCCGTCCAAAACATGCTAATCATCCTGTTTGACGAAGACATTTCCATCACATGACTTGTGGATGACCTGCGTTTTAACGTCGGGTTACAACAGGGGCGAAGTAAATCAATGACTTACATGGTTATCGGTTTTGCCGTAGAATAGGCCGTTTTTCCTGCACGCATCACCCATGCGTCGTTCGCATGCACGGGGTTCCGAGTACAGCCAGATGATTTATCCCACACAATTTGACGTGATCGTGGTCGGCGGCGGTCACGCCGGCACCGAGGCCGCACTGGCCGCAGCCCGCATGGGGCGCGCCACGCTACTGCTTACCCACAATATCGAGACCCTGGGTCAGATGTCGTGCAATCCGTCGATTGGTGGCATCGGCAAGGGTCACCTGGTGAAAGAGGTGGATGCACTGGGTGGCGCCATGGCGCTGGCCACCGACATCGGCGGCATCCAGTTCCGCACCCTCAATGCCTCGAAAGGTCCGGCGGTACGCGCCACGCGTGCGCAGGCCGACCGCATCCTCTACAAGGCGGCCATTCGCGAGATGCTGGAAAACCAGCCCAATCTCACGCTATTCCAGCAGCCGGTGGACGACCTGCTGATTGAAGGCGATCACGTGGCCGGTGCCATCACGGCCATTGGCATCACTTTCCGCGCCCGCACCGTGGTGCTGACCGCCGGCACCTTCTTGTCCGGCAAGATTCATGTCGGCCTGGAAAACTACACCGGCGGCCGCGCCGGTGATCAGGCGGCCTCCACCCTGGGCGCACGCCTGCGTGAGCTGGCCTTGCCGGTGGGGCGGCTGAAAACCGGCACGCCGCCGCGCATCGATGGCCGCAGTATTGATTTTTCGGTGATGGAAGAGCAGCCAGGCGATACTCCGGAACCGGTGTTCTCCTATCGTGGCCAGCGCAGCATGCATCCCAAGCAGCTGCCGTGCTGGATTACCCACACCAATCAGCAAACCCATGACATCATCCGCTCCGGCTTCGCGCGCAGCCCGATGTTTACCGGAGTGATTGAAGGGGTGGGCCCGCGTTACTGCCCGTCCATCGAGGACAAGATCAACCGCTTTGCCGACAAGGACAGCCATCAGGTCTTCCTGGAGCCGGAAGGTCTGACCACGCACGAGTTCTACCCCAACGGGATTTCCACCAGCCTGCCGTTTGATATCCAGCTGGCAGCGGTGCGCTCGATTCGCGGCATGGAAAATGCCCACATCCTGCGCCCCGGCTATGCCATCGAATACGATTACTTCGACCCGCGCGGGCTCAAGTCCACGCTGGAAACCAAGGCCATCAAGGGCCTGTTCTTTGCCGGCCAGATCAACGGCACCACCGGTTACGAAGAAGCCGCAGCGCAAGGGCTGCTGGCCGGCCTGAATGCCGGTCTGTATTCGCGTGATGAAGAGGGCTGGTGTCCGCGTCGCGACGAGGGCTATCTGGGCGTGCTGGTGGACGATCTCATCACCAAGGGCGTCTCCGAGCCTTACCGCATGTTTACCAGCCGTGCCGAATTCCGCCTGCAGCTGCGCGAGGACAATGCCGACTTGCGCCTGACCGAAATGGGCCGCAAGCTGGGCCTGGTGGGCGATGCACAATGGGAAGCCTTCTGCCGCAAGCGTGACGCGGTGGAAGCCGAAACCGCCCGCCTGAAGACCACCTGGCTGCACCCGGCCAAGCTGCAGGATGCCGCGGCGCTGGAAGCCCTGCTGGGCAAGGGCATCGAGCGCGAATACAACCTGTTCGACCTGCTCAAGCGCCCCAATGTCGCCTACCGTGAGCTGATGACCCTGCCGGAAGCGGCCGGTGGCGTGGCCGACGAGGTGGTTGCCGAGCAAGTGGAAATTCAGGTCAAATATCAAGGCTATATCAATCGTCAGAACGAAGAACTGGCGCGCCGTGACAATCTGGAAGACATCCGCCTGCCGGCTGACATCGACTTCGCACTGGTCAAGGGCCTGTCCAAGGAAGTGCAACAAAAACTGAATCAGCAGCGCCCGGAAACCCTGGGCCAGGCTTCGCGCATCCAGGGCATTACCCCGGCGGCCGTAGCGCTGCTGATGGTGCATCTGAAACGCGGTTTTACCGACGCCAAAATTGAATAATTGCCAAGCCAAGCGCATGACACATACTGCAGAACTGAAAAACGGGCTGGATCAACTGGCCCTGGGGTTGAATGAACAACAGCTGGCCTTGCTGGACGGCTACCTGACGCTGCTGGCCAAATGGAACCACACTTATAACCTGACCGCCGTGCGCGAGGAGCAGCGCATGGTCAGCTACCATTTGCTGGACAGCCTGTCGCTGGTGCCGCACCTGAATGGTGGCAGCCGTCTGCTGGACGTCGGCTCGGGCGGCGGCATGCCCGGCATTCCGGCGGCCATTGCCCGGCCGGATCTGCAGGTTGTCCTGCTGGACTCCAATCACAAGAAAACCACCTTTCTGCGCCAGGCGGTCATCGAGCTGGGCCTGCCCAATGTCGAGGTCGTCACCAGTCGGGTGGAAGCCTATCAGCCGGAACAGAAGTTCGACCGCATCACCAGTCGCGCCTTTGCCGAGCTGGCCGAGTTTGTCCGCCTGACGCCGCATCTGCTGGCCGAAGGCGGGCAGTATCTGGCGATGAAGGGTGTTTATCCCTACGAAGAAATCTCGCTGCTGCCGGAAACGGTGGCCGTCGCCGAAGTACTGCCGGTGTCGGTGCCCGGTCTGGACGCCGAACGCCATCTGGTGAGAATGGTGGCTAAATGAATGCACGGGTGATCGCGGTCGCCAACCAGAAAGGTGGGGTCGGCAAGACCACCACCGTGGTCAATCTGGCTGCAGGTCTGGCCGAGCTGGGGCGGCGGGTGCTGATAGTGGATCTCGACCCGCAGGGCAATGCCACCATGGGCAGTGGCATCGCCAAGCAGGCGCTGGAGCAGTCGGTCTATCACGTGCTGCTGGGCGATGCCTCGGTGGAAGAGGTGCGCCAGCCCGCCAAGCAGGGTGGCTATCACGTGCTGCCGGCCAATCGCGACCTGGGCGGGGCCGAGCTGGAACTGGTCAACGAACTGGCCCGCGAAGCCCGTCTGAAAAACGCACTCAGTCTGGTCGACGACCAGTACGACTATGTGTTGATCGACTGCCCGCCCTCGCTCAATCTGCTGACGCTCAACGGCCTGGTGGCCGCCAACAGCGTGCTGATACCCATGGTGTGTGAATACTATGCGCTGGAAGGGCTGTCCGATCTGGTCACCACCTTGCGCAAGGTACGCACGGCGGTGAATCCGCGCATTGAAATCATGGGCCTGCTGCGCACCATGTTCGATGCACGTAGTAATCTTTCACAGCAGGTGTCCGAGCAGCTGGCCAGCCACTTTGGCAGCAAGGTGTTCGAAACCGTCATTCCGCGCAATGTACGGCTGGCCGAGGCGCCCAGCCATGGTCTGCCCGGCCTGGTGTACGACCGCAACGCCCGCGGTGCCCAGGCCTATCTCGCGCTGGCGCAGGAACTGACTGCCCGCCTCGAACCCGCAACCGCAACTCCATCTGTCTGACAACATGGCCAAACTCAAAGGACTCGGGCGCGGTCTTGACGCGCTCCTCGCCACCAGCGCCGCGGTAGACGACCGTCTTACCACGCTTTCCATCGACCTGATCCGTCCCGGCAAATACCAGCCACGCAGCCACATGAACGAAGTGGCGCTGGACGAGCTGGCGGCGTCGATCCGCGCACAGGGCATCATCCAGCCGGTGGTAGTGCGTGAAGTGGGCCTCGGTGAGTACGAACTGATCGCCGGTGAACGCCGCTGGCGCGCTGCGCGCAAGGCGGGGCTTGCCGAAGTGCCGGCGGTGGTGAAAACCGTGGCCGATGAAGCCGCCCTGGCCATGGCGCTGATCGAGAACATCCAGCGCCAGGAGCTGGATCCCATCGAAGAGGCGCAAGGTCTCAAGCGGCTGATCAGCGAATTCGGCCTGACCCACGAAACCGCCGCCGATGCCGTGGGCCGTTCACGCAGCGCCGTGTCCAATCTGCTGCGCCTGCTGGCGTTGCCGGAGCCGGTGCAGCACATGCTGCATCAGGGACAGCTGGAAATGGGCCATGCCCGTGCCTTGCTGGCCTTGCCGGTGGTGCAGCAGCTGGAGCTGGCGCACGCGGCCGTGGACAAGGGCTGGTCGGTACGCGAAGTAGAGCGCCGGGTACAACAATTGTCTGACCAAAAAACCACAGTCGCCGCAGTGGAAAAACGGCAGGACCCGGACATTGCCCGGCTGGAGCAGGAAGTGTCGGAGCGCATTGGCGCCAAGGTCAGCATTCGTCATGGCGCCCGCGGGCAGGGCCGCTTGCAGGTGGAATATGCCAGTCTGGATGATCTGGAACGGCTGCTGGAAAAACTTCAAGTAAAATCAAGCAAATGATTATATGTTGCACTGCAATGGTGCGGGCGATGTTCAGTTTGACGCAAATCAAGCCCTCAGCCTATAATCGAGCGATTTTTTAAGTGTTGGACATGCAAAATCCGGAAGTCGGGCGCGTGCTGCGCCTGCAGGCAAAACTGCTTGTAGTGGCCGTACTACTTGGTGCCGTATTGAGTGGTGGCACCACGGTGGTTCCGGTGTCGGTTCTGCTGGGGGGATTGTCGGCGCTGATTCCAGCCGCGGTCTATGCCAGAATCGCCTACGCCAAGCGTCATGTCCCACCTGCGGTGCTGATGAAGGCGCACTTCAAGGCAGAGGCAGTCAAATTCATCCTGACTGTCTTAATGTTTGGTGCATCTTTGGTGTTTTTCAAGGATTTATCGGTAGTGGGTTTGCTGGCAGGCTTTTTCGCCACGGTGTCCGGCTACTGGTTAGGGCTTCTAATCAAATAATTGAGAAAAGAGCGATGGCAAGCAACGCAATTGAGTACATTAATCACCACCTTACCTTCTGGAATTCCGATCCGTCCCCGGCTCGCGGCTTCTGGAGCCTGCACGTAGACACTTTCTCCGTCTCCCTGTTCCTGGCGTTTGTGTTTGCCGGTGTATTTGCCATGGTGGCCCGTCGTGCCAGCCTGGAAAATCCGGGCAAGCTGCAGTTGTTCGTGGAATCCATCATCGAACTGGTGGACACCCAGGTTAAGGAAATCTTCCATGCCAAGAGCAAGGTCATCGCCCCGCTGGCACTGACCATCTTCTGCTGGATTTTCCTGATGAACGCAATGGACATGCTGCCGGTTGACCTGCTGCCGAACATTGCGCAGTGGATCGGCCACACCTTCTTCGGTCTGGAAGCGCATCACGTTTACTTCCGTTCGGTGCCGTCCGCCGACGTGAATGCCACCTTCGCCATGTCGCTGTCCGTATTCCTGTGCATCATCGGCTTCTCCATCAAGGCCAAGGGCCTGGGCGGCTGGGGCAAGGAACTGCTGACCGCACCGTTCCACACCCACAATCCGATTGGCGCCATCATCCTGGCCCCGCTGAACTTCATCTTCCAGCTGGTCGAACTGGCCGCCAAGCCGATCTCTCTCTCGCTTCGTTTGTTCGGCAACCTGTATGCCGGCGAACTGATCTTCATCCTGATCGCACTGCTGCCCTGGGGCGCACAGTGGATCCTGGGTGCACCGTGGGCCATCTTCCACATCCTGATCATCACCCTGCAGGCCTTCGTGTTCATGATGCTGACCATCGTGTACCTGAGCCTGGCCGTGGAAGCGCACTAAAGAGTTCGTGGTATTTGTTTTCGTTTGAGCTTTACCTTTGTTTTAGTTTTTTTACCAACCATCCTTGCATAAGTCTTAGGAGATAAATAATGGAAGCACTCGTTTCTCAGATTCAGTCGATGACCGCTATCGCAGCTGCTCTGATCATTGGCCTTGGCGCTCTCGGCACTGCTATCGGCTTCGCCATTCTGGGTGGCAAATTCCTCGAGGCCTCCGCCCGTCAACCGGAAATGATCCCGGTTCTGCAAACCAAGCTGTTCATCATCGCCGGTCTGCTGGATGCGATCTCCATGATCGGTGTGGGTGTTGCCATGCTGTACACCTTCAGCAACCCGTTCCTGTCCGCTGCCAAAGCAGCTCTGGGTGGCTAATTTTTAGTCAGTAAACGGTTGGTGTAGAAGTCATTCTCTGGAGGAAAACAAGCGTGGAATTTAACGTAACACTACTGGGCCAGGCGATCACGTTCGCCATCCTGGTATGGTTCACCATGAAGTTTGTTTGGCCTCCGCTTACCAATATGATGGAAGAGCGTGCCAAGCGTATTGCAGACGGCCTGGCCGCTGCAGAACGTGGCAAGCAAGATCTGGAAGCCGCTGAAAAGCGCGTTGCGGACGAAGTTCGCAAGGCCAAGCAGCAAGCAATGGAAATCATTGCTTCTGCCGAGAAGCGTGCAACCCAGATTGTGGACGAAGCCAAGGAAAATGCCAGCACCGAAGGTGCCCGCATTGTGGCTGACGCCAAAGGTCAGATCGATCAGGAAGTGATGCGTGCCAAGGAAGCCCTGCGTGAGCATGTGGCCCAGCTGGCCGTAGTCGGCGCAGAGAAGATCCTGCGCAAAGAGATCGATGCAGCCAAGCACGCCGACCTGCTTTCCTCCATCAAAGCGGAGTTTTAATTAACTCATGGCAGAACTCATTACCGTCGCAAGGCCCTACGCCGAAGCGGTATACAGCCTCGCCACCGAAACGCGTACGCTGGACCAGTGGTCCGATGCGCTTGCGTGGCTGGCTGCCATGGTGAACAACCCGGATATGGTCGAAGTTGTCACCAATCCGAAACATACCGCAAAAGAGGTTGAGGCGCTGATGCTGGATGTCCTCGGCGAGCGTGCCAATGAAAGCGTGAAAAACTTTCTGGTCGCCCTGATCGAGAACCACCGCCTGATGCTGCTGCCGCATATCGCCAGTCAGTTTGAGCTGTTCAAGGCCGAAGCGGAAAACATCGTTGATGCGCAAGTTGAAACGGCGTTCCCGCTGACCGAAGAACAGAAAGCCGAACTCACCAGCACGCTTTCCAAGCACTACGGCAAAACCGTACGTCTTGATGTGCGTGACAATGCCGATCTGATCGGTGGTGTGCGCGTGCTGGTTGGTGACGATGTCATCGACAGTTCCGTGCGCGGCAAGCTGCAAGCGATGGCGGCAAGCCTCAAGAATTAGGAGAGATCATGCAGTTGAACCCCTCTGAAATCAGCGATCTGATCAAGGCCAAGATTCAGAACCTGGCTGAAGGCGCTGAAGTCCGTACCAAGGGTACGGTCATTTCCGTGACCGACGGTATCGTTCGTGTCCACGGTCTGGCAGACGTGATGCAGGGCGAAATGCTCGAGTTCCCGGGCAACACCTACGGCCTCGCCATGAACCTGGAGCGCGACTTTGTCGGCGCCGTGGTACTGGGTGAGTACGAACACATTTCCGAAGGCGACGAAGTCAAGTGTACCGGTCGCATTCTGGAAGTGCCGGTAGGTCCGGAACTGGTGGGCCGTGTTGTCAATGCCCTGGGCCAGCCGATCGACGGCAAGGGTCCGATCAACGCCAAGCTGTCCAGCCCGATCGAAAAGATCGCGCCGGGCGTGATTGCGCGTCAATCGGTATCCCAGCCGATGCAGACCGGCCTGAAGGCGATTGACTCCATGGTTCCGGTTGGCCGTGGTCAGCGTGAGCTGATCATTGGTGACCGCCAGACCGGCAAGACCGCCGTTGCCCTGGACGCCATCATCAATCAAAAAGGCACTGGTGTTGTTTGTATCTACGTTGCCGTAGGTCAAAAAGCCTCCTCCATTGCCAACGTGGTACGCAAGCTGGAAGAGCACGGTGCACTGGGTCACACCATCATCGTTGCCGCTACCGCTTCCGAAGCCGCTGCGCTGCAATTCATTGCACCGTACTCCGGCTGCTCCATGGGCGAATACTTCCGCGACCGCGGCGAAGATGCACTGATCGTATACGATGACTTGTCCAAGCAAGCCGTTGCCTACCGTCAGATCTCCCTGCTGCTGCGTCGTCCGCCGGGCCGTGAAGCCTACCCTGGCGATGTGTTCTACCTCCACTCCCGTCTGCTGGAACGCGCTTCCCGCATCAACGAGGACGAAGTAGAAAAACTGACCAATGGCGAAGTGAAGGGCAAGACCGGTTCGCTGACCGCACTGCCTATCATCGAAACCCAGGCCGGTGACGTTTCCGCCTTCGTTCCGACCAACGTGATTTCCATCACTGACGGCCAGATCTTCCTGGAATCCGACCTCTTCAACGCAGGTATCCGTCCGGCCATCAACGCCGGTATCTCGGTATCGCGCGTGGGTGGTGCGGCTCAGACCAAGGTCATCAAAAAGCTGGGTGGTGGTATTCGTCTGGCCCTGGCCCAGTATCGTGAACTGGCTGCGTTCTCGCAGTTCGCTTCCGACCTGGACGAAGCAACCCGCAAGCAGCTGCAACACGGTGAAGTGGTTACCGAACTGATGAAGCAGAAGCAGTTCGTGCCGCTGGCCACCGCCGAAATGGCGCTGACCCTGTGGGCTGTGAACAAGGGTAGCTACGAAGACGTTCCGGTGAAGAAGGCCCTGGCATTCGAAGCTGAGTTCCTCGCTTACGTGCGTGCGAACCACAGCGACCTGCTGGCCGCCGTTAACGCTTCGGGCGATCTGTCCGGCGACAACGAGAAGGTACTGGCCAAGGCGATGGAATCGTTCAAGGCTGGCTACAGCTTCAACTGAGCCTTTCGACTCACGTCGTAGCTAAAGAAAGGTTCAGGAATGGCAGTCGGTAAAGAGATTCTCACCAAGATCCGAAGCGTGCAAAACACGCAGAAGATCACTCGCGCGATGCAAATGGTGTCAACCTCCAAGATGCGCAAAACGCAAGAGCGTATGCGCGCTGCCCGTCCTTATGCTGAGAAGGTGCGCACGGTTATGGCGCACCTTGCTCAGGCAAACGCGGATCTTGGTCATCCACTGCTTGCACGCCGTGACGTTGTCAAGCGCGCTGGTATCATCCTGGTTTCCTCTGACAAGGGCCTGTGTGGCGGCCTGAACGTGAACTCGTTCAAGCGCTTCTATGCCAAGGTCAAGGAACTGCAGGATCAGAACGTCGAAGTCGACGTGTGCTGCCTGGGTCAAAAGGCCCTGGCTGCCACCCAGCGTGCCCGTCTCAATGTCGTGGCTAGCGCCGTCCAGCTCGGTGATATTCCGAAGATGGACAAACTAATTGGCCCGCTTACAGTGCTGTTCAAGCAGTACGCTGAAGGCGAACTGGACGCGGTTTACATCGTCTATTCCGGTTTCATCAACACGATGAAACAGGAACCGACAATCGAACAGCTCCTGCCGTTGACTCCGCATCACATGGTGGTGGAGCACTCGCATTCGTGGGATTACCTCTACGAACCGGATGCCCCCAGCCTGATGGAGTTCTTGGTCAAGCGTTACCTGGAGTCGGTGGTGTATCAGGCTCTGGCCGAAAATATGGCTTCCGAACAGGCAGCGCGTATGGTGGCCATGAAAGCCGCAACCGACAACGCGGGTAATACGATCAAGCAGCTGCGCCTTGTGTACAACAAGGCCCGTCAAGCGGCGATTACCACTGAGCTGTCTGAGATTGTGGCCGGTGCCGCAGCGGTGTAAGCCGTACACAGACTGTAAAAGTTAAATGTTTAGGAACCGATAATGAGCCAAGGCAAAATCGTACAAATCATTGGTGCGGTGATCGACGTGGAATTCCCGCGCGACGCCATGCCGAAGGTTTATGATGCCCTGAAGCTGGTTGACGCTGACCTGACGCTCGAAGTCCAGCAGCAGCTGGGCGACGGCGTGGTCCGTACCATTGCGATGGGTAGCTCGGACGGCCTGAAGCGTGGCATGGCAGTTGCCAACACCGGCGCACCGATTTCGGTGCCGGTGGGTAGCGCCACCCTGGGTCGTATCATGGATGTACTGGGTAATCCGGTTGATGAAGCTGGTCCGGTGGCTACCGACGCACGTCGCGCCATTCACCAGTCTGCTCCGAAGTTCGACGAGCTGTCTTCCGCTACCGACCTGTTGGAAACCGGCATCAAGGTGATTGACCTGCTCTGCCCGTTTGCCAAGGGTGGTAAGGTTGGTCTGTTCGGCGGTGCCGGTGTAGGCAAGACCGTGAACATGATGGAACTGATCAACAACATCGCGAAGGCCCACTCCGGTCTGTCCGTGTTCGCTGGTGTAGGTGAGCGTACCCGTGAAGGTAACGACTTCTACCACGAAATGAAGGACTCCAACGTACTGGACAAGGTAGCGATGGTGTATGGCCAGATGAACGAGCCGCCGGGTAACCGTCTGCGCGTTGCTCTGACCGGTCTGACCATGGCCGAGCACTTCCGTGACGAGAAGGACGAATCCGGCAAGGGCCGTGACGTACTGTTGTTCGTTGACAACATCTACCGTTACACCCTGGCCGGTACCGAAGTATCCGCACTGCTGGGCCGTATGCCTTCCGCCGTGGGTTACCAGCCGACTCTGGCCGAAGAAATGGGCCGTCTGCAAGAACGTATTACCTCGACCAAGGATGGTTCCATTACCTCCATCCAGGCCGTATACGTCCCTGCGGATGACTTGACCGACCCGTCCCCGGCAACCACCTTTGCCCACTTGGACGCTACCGTGGTTCTGTCGCGTGACATCGCTGCCCTGGGTATCTACCCGGCCGTTGACCCGCTGGACTCCACCTCGCGCCAGCTGGACCCGCTGGTGGTTGGTGACGAGCACTACTCCGTAGCCCGTGGCGTGCAATCCACGCTGCAGCGCTACAAGGAACTGCGCGACATCATCGCCATTCTGGGTATGGACGAACTGTCCGAGGAAGACAAACTGGTCGTGGCACGCGCGCGTAAGATCCAGCGTTTCCTGTCCCAGCCCTTCCACGTGGCCGAAGTATTTACCGGTTCCCCGGGCAAATACGTCTCCCTGCGCGACACCATCAAGGGCTTCAAGGCGATTCTCGCTGGCGAATACGACCACCTGCCGGAACAAGCGTTCTACATGGTTGGCTCTATTGAAGAAGCCGCTGAGAAAGCCAAGACCCTTTAATTAAGGAGAGGGCTTATGTCCAAGATGCATGTGGAAGTGGTGAGCACCGAACAACTCATCTACTCTGGCGAAGCCGAGTTTCTGGTCGCTCCGGCGCTGGAAGGTGAGATCGGTGTCTATCCGCGACACGTGCCGCTCCTGACCCGTATCAAACCCGGTGTACTGCGCATGACAGTACCCGGCAGCAAGGAAGAAGTGTTGGTGGCTGTCTCCGGCGGCATGCTGGAAGTACAGCCCACCCACATCACCGTGCTGGCTGATACGGCGATCCGCGGCGAGGATCTCGACGAAGCTCGCGCCAATGAGGCCAAGCGCGCAGCAGAGGAATCTCTGCAGCACGCTACCGACGACCTGAGCACGGCAAAGGCGCATGCTGCCCTGGCAGTGGCCATTGCCCAGCTCAAGGCGCTGGATTACCTCAAGAAGCGTGTGCACTAAAAGCGCGAGAACGAATCGTGTATAGTTGCAGGCTGCCACTTTTGTGGCAGCCTTTTTCATTTCTGCATTATTTTTGACCAGTAAAGAGCTCGCATGGACAGCCTCAGTATTGTCATTCTGGCGGCAGGCAAGGGTACCCGCATGTACTCCGCCAAACCCAAGGTTTTGCATCCCATCGGCGGTGCGCCGATGCTTGCCCGCGTGATTTCCACCGCGCGCAGCCTGAACCCGGCGCGGCTGGTCGTGGTGTACGGATTTGGCGGCGAACAGGTACGCCAAGCCATCAAGGATGAAGATATTGTCTGGGCCGAGCAGGCCGAACAACTGGGTACTGGTCATGCACTGAAAATGGCGCTGCCGGCCCTGCCAAGCGAAGGCAAGACCCTGGTGCTGTATGGCGATGTGCCGTTGACCCGTAGCGAAACCCTGCAGCAGCTGATTGCCGCTGCTGGCGACGGCATGGCGGTGCTGACCGACGTACTGGATGATGCCAGCGGCTATGGCCGCATGCTGCGCGGTGCCGATGGCAAGCTCAAGGCCATTGTCGAACACAAGGACTGCACGCCGGAACAGCTGGCCATCCGTGAAATCAATACCGGCATGATGGTGCTGCCCAACCGCCATCTGGGCGACTGGCTGCATGCCTTGCGCAATGGCAATGCCCAGGGCGAATACTATCTGACCGACGTACTGGCACTGGCCGTGGCTGATGGCGTAGCGGTGGAAAGCGCCAGCGTGTCGGCCTCGTGGGAAGCCGCTGGGGTCAACAACAAGCTGCAACTGGCCGAGCTGGAGCGCATCCTGCAACAGAACCAGGCGCGTGCGCTGCTGACTGCCGGTGTCACGCTGGCCGACCCGGCCCGCATCGATATCCGTGGCCAGCTGCTGCATGGCCGTGATGTCAGCATCGACGTCAACTGCGTATTCGAAGGCGTGGTGGAACTGGGCGACAATGTCGAGATCGGTGCCAACTGCGTGCTGAAAAACGTCAAGATCGCGGCAGGCACCCGTATCGCCGCCTTCTCGCATCTGGAAGATGCCGTGGTCGGAGCAGATTGCCGCCTCGGACCGTATGCCCGTCTGCGCCCCGGTGCGGTGCTGGCCGATGAAGTGCATATCGGCAATTTTGTCGAAATCAAAAAGAGCACGGTTGGACTGGGTTCCAAGGTCAATCACCTCACCTATATCGGCGATGCCGAAATCGGCAGCAAGGTGAATGTGGGAGCCGGCTCGGTGACCTGTAATTACGACGGCGTGAACAAGTTCAAGACGGTGATTCAGGATAATGTGTTTGTCGGCTCCGGTACGCTGATGGTGGCCCCGGTCACCCTGGAAAGCGGCGCCACGGTGGGGGCGGGCTCGGTGATCAGCCGCACCGCCCCGGCCGATGCCCTGACCGTGGCACGGGCACGGCAGGTGACCATTGCCGGCTGGAAGCGACCGCAGAAAAAGAGCTGAAGCGGCTGGCCAGTACACTGCCGACACCCGGTGTGTTTCCTGTATGGAAGCCACCGGGTTTTTGCTGTCCATTATCTTTCAATGTTGTCAGTTTTCTTTCGGTTCGAAAGAAAACTGACAGTTTTGTTGTTTTGTTTCATTGCCAATGCCATTTCGCCTTGCTATCATCGGCAAACTTTCGAAACGAAACCACGCATGACCAAACGAAACACCCAGCAGCGCCGCCATGCCATTGCCACCCTGGTGCAGGAGCGTGGTGAAGTCAGTGTCGATGAACTGACCCAGCGCTTTGCCACCTCCGAAGTCACCATCCGCAAAGACCTGGCCCTGCTGGAAACCGGCGGCCTGCTGCTGCGCCGTTACGGCGGTGCCGTGGCCTTGCCCAGCGAAATGGCGGTGGAGCCGGAAGTGGGGGCGGTATCCGACCGCAAGCTGGACATCGCCCGTGCAGCGGCCGAACGCATTCGCGATCACAACCGCATCATCATCGATAGCGGCACCACCACCAGCGGCATGATTCCGCTGCTGGGCAGCAAGCGCGGCCTGGTGGTGATGACCAACTCGCTTAATGTGGCCGCTGCGCTGCGCGAACTGGAAAACGAACCCACGCTGCTGATGACCGGTGGCACCTGGGACCCGCACTCCGAATCCTTCCAGGGCCAGGTAGCCGAGCAGGTATTGCGCTCCTACGATTTCGACCAGCTGTTTGTCGGTGCCGACGGCATCGACCTGGAACGTGGCACCACCACCTTCAACGAACTGGTGGGCCTGTCGCGGGTGATGGCGGAAGTGGCGCGCGAAGTCATCGTCATGGTGGAGTCGGACAAGATCGGCCGCCGCATTCCCAATCTGGAATTGCCGTGGCACACCATTCATACCCTGATTACCGATGAGGCACTGCCAGCGGCATCCAGGGACATCATTCAGGCCAAGGGCATCACGCTGATCTGCGCGCCCGCTGGCAACGATAGTGCAAGGAGAAAATAATGTGTGGCATCGTCGGCGCCATTGCGGCGCGTAATGTGGTTCCGGTTCTGGTGGATGGCCTCAAGCGCCTGGAATACCGCGGCTATGATTCCGCCGGTATTGCCGTGCATACCGGGGATGCCATCAGCCGCGTGCGCCGTGTCGGCCGTGTGGCGGAAATGGAAGCCGCTGCCGCAGCGGAAGGGCTGCAAGGCCAGCTTGGCATCGGCCACACCCGCTGGGCCACCCACGGTGGGGTAACCGAGCACAATGCCCACCCGCACATCTCCTTCGACAAGATTGCCGTGGTGCATAACGGCATCATCGAAAACCATGAAGAACAGCGTCAGCGCCTGAAGGAGCTGGGTTATGCCTTCACCTCGCAGACCGACACCGAAGTCATCGCCCACCTGGTGCATCACTACTATCAGGGCGGCGTCAGCCTGTTTGATGCAGTCAAGCAAGCCACCCGCGAGCTGACCGGCGCTTACGCCATCGGCGTTATCGCGCTGGACCGTCCGGACGAACTGGTGTGCGCCCGCATGGGTTGCCCGCTGCTGGTGGGGCTGGGCGAGGGTGAACACTTCATCGCTTCCGACGTGTCTGCCATTCTGTCCGCCACCCGTCGCGTCATCTTCCTGGAAGAGGGCGATATCGGCCTGCTCACCCGTGACAGCGTAGTACTGCATGACAAGAACGATCAGCTGATCGAGCGCGCCGTGCATGTGTCCGACGTCTCGCTGGCCTCGCTGGAGCTGGGCCCGTACAGCCACTTCATGCAGAAGGAAATCCACGAACAACCCAAGGCCCTGTCCGACACCATCGAAGCAGTGCTGGAAAACGGCTTTGCCGCCGGCCTGTTCGGTGCGCGTGCCGCCGAACTGCTGCCGCAAGTGGAAGGGGTGAAAATCCTGGCCTGCGGTACCAGCTACTATGCCGGCCTGACCGCCAAATACTGGATCGAAAGCATCGCCGGTATCAGTTGCGATGTGGAAATCGCCAGCGAATACCGCTACCGCGATGCCTTTGCCAATCCCAAGCACCTGGTGGTCACCATCTCCCAGTCCGGCGAAACGCTGGACACCATGGAAGCGCTGAAATACGCCAAGGAACTGGGCCATACCATGGCGCTATCCATCTGCAATGTGCGTGAATCCGCCATTCCGCGTGCCAGCGAACTGGTGTTCTACACCCGCGCCGGTGCCGAAATCGGCGTGGCTTCCACCAAGGCTTTCACCACCCAGCTGGTGGGCCTGTTTGCGCTGGCGGTGACGCTGGGCAAGCTGCGTGGCCGCGTGGATGCACAAGCCGAGCACGATTATCAGGAAGCGCTGCGCCAGCTGCCGGGTTCGGTACAGCATGCGCTCAATCTGGAGCCGCAAATCAAGGCCTGGTCCGACAAGTTTGCCGCCAAGCAAAACGCCCTGTTCCTCGGCCGTGGCCTGCACTACCCGATTGCGCTGGAAGGCGCGCTCAAGCTCAAGGAAATCTCCTATATCCACGCCGAAGCCTACCCGGCCGGCGAGCTGAAACACGGCCCGCTGGCACTGGTGGATGAAAGCATGCCGGTGGTGGTGATTGCCCCCAACGACGCGCTGCTGGAAAAAGTGAAGTCCAATATGCAGGAAGTCCGTGCCCGCGGCGGCGAGCTGTTCGTATTTGCCGATCTGGACAGCCATTTCAGCGAATCCGACGGCGTGCATGTGATCCGCACCCCGCGCCATGTTGGCGTACTGTCCGCCATCGTGCACACCATTCCGGTACAGCTGCTGGCCTATCACGTCGCCCTGGCGCGTGGCACCGACGTGGACAAGCCGCGTAACCTGGCCAAGAGCGTGACGGTAGAGTAAGCAAGCCCGAGTGATGTGACTGGTGTTTGCGCACAATAAAGTTGCAGCACAGACAATAAAGTCCAGTCATTAACAATAAAGTGTGCATCACAGCCCGGCCGGGAGACTTGCCGGGCTGTTTGTTTTTGCGACGGGCTGTGCTGCCTGCCTGCTCGCCCAGGCAAGCGGCTGGCGAGAGGACTGCTGGTGGGGTTAGGCCAGTCCTTGCAGCGCCTTGATGGCTTCTGCCGGCTCCAGCCGCTGGCGATAGTCGGGATCAACAAAGGCCAGCCGGATCAGTCCAGCGCGGTCCAGCACATAGCTTGCAGGGATGGGCAAGGACCATTTGCCATCGCCGTTATGCTGCGGCAGGTCATGCCCGAACTGCTGATACAGCCGGATGATCGGTGCTGCCATCTCAAACCGGATACCCAGCGCTGCGGCCAGTTGGCCTCCCGCATCACTGAGCAGGGTAAAGCTCAGGGCATTGCTTTGGGCGGTGTCTGCGCTGTGCTCGGGTGTTTCCGGGGAAATGGCGATCAGTTGGCCTCCTGCCGCCTGTATCTCGGCCAGGGCGTCCTGATAGGCGCGCAGCTCCAGGCTGCAGTAGGGACACCAGCCACCACGATAGAAGGTGATGATGGCCGGGCCTTTGGCCAATAAGTCATAGATACGTAGCCGCTGGCCGCTGGCGTCGGACAAGGCCAGGTCCGGGAAGGGGTCGCCCGCTTTCAGCGTATGCTCGATCATGCCGCTGGCCAGCAGGCGGGCATTGTCCTGGCTGATGGTGTTGGCAATGTCTTGTCCTGCGCTGGCCCGCCAGCGCGCCTGGAAACTGTCTAGTTGTGCTGATAAGCGCATGATGACTCCCCGGGCATGGTGGTGCAGGGTGCTGCCATGCCGTGCGTAATGGTCTGTTTGCTCTCCACCGGATGAGGAGGCCGCCGCCTTGTGCGGGCCGGCTCTCCTCCATGGCCTGGCGGGTGGGCTGCCGGTCAGTCAGGCTCACCGGCTTCAGTCGTCGATGTCGATGGCAGCCGGGAAGTCGACCGGAATGTCGGTCACGCTGTGCAGGTAATTGCTGATGATCTTGTCTCCCACCACCATCAGGGTGTCGATCAGATTGGCCTTGCTGTAACCGGCAGCAAAAAAGGCGGTTCTGGCGGCCTCGCTGTCATGGCCACGAGCCACGGCGACCTGTTTGACAAAAGCGGCCAGGGCGGCGAGTTTGGGGTCGAAATCAATATTGGCACGACGAATCTGGATGATCTGTTCGTCGGTGAAGCCGTGCATCTTGCCCAGGGCGGTATGGGCGGCCAGGCAGTAGCGGCAGTGGTTGACCTGGCTGACCACCAGATTGATGACCTCCCGTTCGCGCCCGCTGAGCGAGGATTTGGCATTTTGCAGGGCCAGATAGGTGGCCAGTGCGGTATCGGAGTGGGCAAAGGTGGCATACAGATTGGGCACAAAGCCCAGGGCCTTTTGCAGGCTGTCGAAAATGGCCTGATTGGCCGGTGCGACTTGTTCGCGCTCGGGAACATTGATGGTGGTCATGCTGTTTTCCTCAGGGTTGAATGTGCCCCACGGCGGGGATGGGGCCATTCTGTCCCGGAGCAGACATGCCGATAAGACGGCGGCTCCGACTATCAGCTATTCCTGCGAGGAATGAAGCGGGTCGTCACCCGCATCAGGCCCGCGCTGCAGCCAGTTCGGCGGCCACGAAATCGACAAAGGCCCGCGCCTTGCTGCTGGCCAGGCGGCCATTCGGGAAAACCGCCCAGAGCTCCACTGGCGGCAGCTGCCAGTCGGGCAGCACCGGCTCGACGGCACCGCTGGCCAGTTCTGGCGCGAACATCCAGGCCGAAGCGATGGCCAGCCCCATATCGGCCAGCACGGCGGCACGCACGCCCTCTGCGGCCGAGACCCGCACCCGGCCATGCACCGCCACCGATGCCTCACTACTGCCCTGGCGGAAGGTCCACGTGGCATTGCGCTGACCTTGCAGATAGACGATCACCTGATGGGACAGCAAGTCTGCCGGGCTGTCTGGCCGGCCTGCGCCTGCCAGATAGCCGGGCGTTGCCACCACCAGGCGCGGTGACTGGCTGATCTTGCGTGCGGTCATGGTGGAGTCGCCCAGGCTGCCCATGCGCAGCGAAACATCGATGCCTTCTTCAATCAGGTCAACATTACGATCATCCAGAATGACATCCACTTCCAGCGCGGGATGGGCAGCCAGAAAGCGGGGCAGGGCGGGAAGAACATGCAGCCGGGCAAAGCTGACCGCGGCAGAGACACGCAGGCGGCCAGACAGGCTGCCGGCCGCGCCCCGTGCCGCCAGTTCGGCAGCATCCGCTTCCTGGATGGCCAGCCTGGCCCGCTCAAAAAAATGCAGTCCGGCTTCCGTGGGGCTCAGGCCGCGCGTCGAGCGGGTCAACAGGCGTACGCCCAGGTGTTCTTCCAGCTGGGCCACTATTTTGGATACGGCGGGTTGCCCCACACTCAGGCGTCGTGCTGCCGCAGAAAACGACCCGGCCTCTACGACGCAGACAAAGGTTTCCATGGCGGCGAATCTGTCCACAGCGTATTTCCCCATTCATTGGCCAGCACCGAGTATGGCGCAAGCACTCTGCAGCACGCCATGGCCAGCGTGTGCCTGAGCGCAACAATCGGGCGTCGGCCGTGGCTGCCACCCGGCCTGTCAGCGCGCCAGCCGGAAGCGTTGCAGTTCTCTGGTCAATTCGGCGGACAGGTTGTCCAGCGATTGCGATGTCCGGGCTACCGCGGCAGTGGCCTGCAGATTGTCCGAAGCCATATTCCCCACCTCGGCAATGCTTTGCGCGATGGTGCTGCTGTCCTGCATCTGGCGCGACAGGGTGGTGGCCAGCTGGTCTAGCCGGCCAAGCGACTGCTCGGCGCCTTCCCGTAACTGGTTCAGCGGCTGCACCATTCCCTCGATCAGCTCGACACCGCGGCGCATTTCTTGCTGGCCCAGATCGATTTGCTGGATGGCAACACTGGTTTGTTTGTCGATGGCATCAATCACATCATCAATTTCGGTGGTGGCCTTGGAGGTGCGGTCCGCCAGCTTTCTCACTTCGTCGGCCACAATGGCGAATCCCCGGCCAGCTTCGCCGGCTCTGGCTGCTTCAATGGCGGCATTCAGGGCCAGCAGATTGGTTTGGTCGGCGATTTCCTTCACGGTGGTCAGCAGTGCGCGTACCGAGATGGCGCGTTCGCGCAGGGTATCGACCGCATTGGCGGATTTGGAAATGGTGGCGGCAATGCCGGTCACTTCATTGGACGCGGTGTTGATCAGCTCGCAGCCCTGCGAGGCCAGATCGCGTGCGGCCTCGGCCTGCTGCCGGCTGCTGCCGGCGGTCAGCGCGATGTCCTTTGCCTCGTGGGCAAAGCTGGCGGTGGTGCGTGTCACCTGGGCCACTGCCTCGTGCTGCGCCTTTGAGCTGGCTTGTACATGTTCTACCGGCAGGCTCATCTGCTCTGCCGCCTGGCGCATGCTGTGTGCCGAGGCATGAATGGAGCCGATCAGCTTGGACAGCGCGCTTTGCATGGTGATCAGGGCGCGTGCCAGCACGGCAGTCTCGTCCTTGCCTTGCACATGCAGCTGATGATCCAGATCGCCGGTGGCCACCCGGCTGGCAAAGGCCACCGCCTCGGACAGGGGCAGGGTGATGCTGCGTGTCACCACCCAGGCCAGCAACACGCTCAGCACCATGGCCGCCACCGTCATGGACATGACCATCAGGCGGGCATTGGCCTCGGATTGCACCAGGGCATGCTGGCCATCTTTCATGGCCTGCTGTTCCTTGGCCAGCAGTGTATCCACCGCCCCCAGCAGCGCTTTCAGCGCCGGCTGGGTATGGCTGAGAAAATGCTGGTGTGCCGATGCCGGGCCATCCAGTTCGATTTGTTCCACCGTGTCCTGAAAGGCGTGCCGGTAGGCTGAGGACAGCGCGCTTATCTGGTCCAGTGCCTCCTTGTTGCCGCCATCCGGACTGGCCTTGCGCAAATTCTCCAGCGCCTTGGCCGCGGCGGCATTGATTTCATCCATGTTTTTGTACAGGGGAATCCGCGCATCCCGTTCACCGGTCACCAGCAGCTGCAACAGGGGGAGCGCCGCGGCTTGTGCATCGCTTTTCAATTCATTGGCCAGGGCCACGCGCGAGGACTGATCCTCCACTATCGTGGCCGTGATGTTTTTTTGCTGGGTCATCTGGTGCAGGGCAAAGGCGGCCACCAGAATCAAGGTCAGTAGCAACATGCCAAAAGCCAGAATCAAACGGCTGCCGATGCTCATGCATCTGATTGCATTCACAGATTTTTCTCCCAAAACATAGTTGCTACCCGATATCGGCTTGTTTTCCATCATTCAGTCACGCTGCATGATGGGAGAATAACCGCTGTGCCGTGCTGCTGGCGAATACTCTATACGGGTGGGCGCTGGCCTGAACGGGCTGCAGCCCCCGGTGGCGGGCCGGGTGTCATGTGGTGCAGCTTGTGCGGGCAGGCTGCAGGCGGTTTGCCTGAACATTTCCGGGCGATGATCTGATTTGAAGAATGGCTGAGGTCGCAAAAAAGCACCGTGTCCCCTGTTTGGGGAGACGGTGCCGTGCTGAGCGCTAACGCCATCAGGGCGCGCTATCCTGCTTGTTGTCCTTTGATTTCGGCATCGATTTGCGAATGGGCCGCGGTATCGCGCATGAACCAGCAAACCAGCAAGGAGCAGGCGATCACCGCCGTGGCATACCAGTAGAAGCCGCTTTCCAGGTGGATGGACTTGAACCACAAGGCGAGGTATTCGGCGGTGCCGCCAAATACCGATACGGCAAAGGCGTAGGGAACGCCCACCCCGGTGGCGCGAATGGTGGCGGGAAACAGCTCGGCCTTCACCAGGGCATTGATCGAGGTATAGCCGGAGACGATGATCCAGGCGCAGGCGATCAGGCCAAAGGCTTCCCAGGGGCCGCTGGCATGGCGGATGGCGGTGAGCAGCGGCACGGTGAACAGGGTGCCGAGCAGGGCAAAGCCGATCAGCAGCGGTTTGCGGCCAATGCGGTCGGACAGCGCGCCATACAGCGGTTGCAGGCACATGGCGAACAGCAGCGAGGCGGCAGATACCGCTGTGGTTTGCATATCAGTCAGGCCCACCGACAGGCGCAGGAATTTCTGCATATAGGTGGTGTAGACATAGAAGGCCAGCGTGCCGCCCATGGTCAGGCCCACCACCAGCAGAACCTCTTTGGGGTGCTGGGCCAGTTGGCGCAGCCCGCCCATTGCCTTGGCTGATTTGCGCGCCGTTTCAAACGACTGGGTTTCCGGCATGTTGTGGCGCATGCGCAGGGCCAGGATGGCCAGCCCGGCACCGATGACAAAGGGAATGCGCCAGCCCCAGGCGCGCAGTTCTTCGGCGCTGAGCAGGAATTTCTGCAAGACCAGCAGCAGGATCAGTGCCAGCAGCTGGCCGCCAATCAGGGTGACGTACTGAAAGCTGCTGTAGAAACCACGGTGTCTGGACGCAGCCATTTCCGACAGATAGGTGGCACTGGCACCGTATTCGCCGCCCAGGCTCAGGCCCTGCAGCAGGCGCGCCAATAGCAGGATGCAGGGCGACAGGATGCCGACCGAGGCATAGGTGGGGGCGCAGGCAATCAGCAGGGAGCCAAAGCACATCAGCAGCACCGAGGCCATCAGCGCGGTCTTGCGCCCCATGCGGTCGCCAATATGGCCAAACAAAATGCCGCCGATGGGGCGGATGAAAAAGCCGAGGGCAAAAATGCCGGCGGTGGACATCAGCTGGGCAGTGGGATCCTGGGCAGGGAAGAAGCTATTGGCAAAATACAGGGCGAAGGCGGAATAGCAGTAAAAATCAAACCATTCGACCAGATTGCCGGCGGAACCGACAAAGATGGCGCGCAAGCGTTTGGCGGAAATGCGTTCGCCGGTCTGGCCGTCGCTGGCCGGCCTGGTGGAAGCGGTGCTCATTGATGGTCTCCTTTTGTTGTGCGGGGGCGGGCAGGTCTCCCCCGTTTTTGCCCTTTTACTATGGCAGCCATGGGGCGGGCGGGCATCCGCAACTTCGTCGCGCCCCTCTCCGTAAAACTACGGAGAAGTGTTCCAAAGCGTGGGGGCAGCTGTTATGTTCGTCTGCTCTGCCTTGTGGGAAATGCCATGCTTGCCTGGTTCAATGCACGCCACTGGCGCAGGCTGCTCACGCTGGCCGGCGCGCTTGTTCTGATCGTGGCATCGGGCAACTGGGCTGCGCAGCACGAGCTGCAATCCAAGACGGTGGCCTTGCGCCAGGCCGCCGCCGCCCATGTGCTGGGCTTGCGGGGCCTGGTGGAAAAGCATGATTTCCTGCCTTATGCCGCGGCCCGCCATCCGGATGTACAAGCCTTGCTCAGCACCCCGCACGATGCCGCCTTGCAGCGGCGGGTCAATGCTTACTTTGCTGATTTGCAGCGCACCACCGGTGCGGCGGCCCTGTTTCTGATCGACCGTGCCGGGCTGACGCTGGCGGCCAGCAACTGGCAGCTGCCGTCGAGCTTTGTCGGCGAGTCTTATCGCCAGCGCCCCTATTTTGAAAACGCCTTGCAAGGCCAGCGTGGCCTGTTTTACGGCCTTGGCCTCACCACCGGCCAGTCCGGCCTGTTCATTGCCGAAGCGGTGCGGGTGCATGGCGTCATCCTGGGGGTGGTGGCGGTCAAGATCAGCCTGGAGCCCTTGCAGGCGGCGTGGATGCGCGGCAGCGACCCGGTGGTGCTGCGCGATGGCCATGGCATTGTCTTTCTGAGTGCCGTGCCCGAATGGCTGTTTCACAGCATCCAGCCGGTGTCAGCGGCGGATTTGCGCTGGATAGGCAGCCATCGCCAGTATGGCAGCCGCGAGCGTTTTGCCGTGCTGCCCTGGCGGCGGGAGCCGGCGGCCGATACCGGGGGCTTTGTCCTGCATACCACGGTACAAGGCCAGCGCCGCGAGCTGTTTGCGCTGGATACCCCGCTGCCGGAGCTGGGCTGGACCCTGACGGTGACCACCGACATGAAGGAGGTGGTGCAGGCACGGCAGGCCGCGCTCATGCTCAGCGCGCTGGCGGTGGCGCTGCTGCTGCTGGGCATTCTGTATTGGCAGCTGCGCGAGAAGCGCTTTGTCGAACAGCGCGCGGCGCGGCTGGAACTGGAGCGCCGGGTGGAAGAACGCACGCGGGATCTGGAAGAGGCGCACAGCTTCCGCAAGGCCATGGAAGACTCCTTGCTGGTGGGCATGCGCGCCCGCGATGCGGCGGGCACCATCATCTATGTCAATCCGGCACTGTGCGCCATGGTGGGCTATACGGCGGAAGAATTGCTGGGGCGGCGTCCGCCTTATCCCTACTGGCATCCGGATGATCTGGAAAAACAGGCCCGCGAGAGCGACGAGGTGCTGCAGGGGCGAGCCACCCCGCAGGGCTTCGAGTCACGCATCCGCCACAAGGACGGCCGGGATGTGATCACCATGGTGTACACCGCGCCACTGGTGGATGCCCAAGGGGTGCACCGCGGCTGGATGAGCTCGGTGGTGGACATCACCGCGCAAAAGCAGGCCGAAGCGCGCCAGCGCGATCAGGAGCTGCGGCTGGCCCGTAGCGCCCGGCTGGCCAGCGTGGGGGAAATGGCTTCCACCCTGGCGCACGAACTCAACCAGCCGCTGATGGCCCTGTCCAATTTCGCCATTGCCGCACGGGCGCTGGCGGCGCAGGGCGCCACCGACATGCTGGCCGGCACGCTGGACGAAATCGTCGAGCAGTCGCGGCGCGCCAGTGAAATCGTCAAGCGGGTGCGGGTGTTCATCAATCCGCAGCGGGCACATTACGAAAGCCTGCGCATGGAGAATGTCATCTCCCACGCGGCGCTGCTGCTGAAGCCGGAATTGCAACGCCACGGTGTGCAGCTGCAGCTGCTGCTGGACGATGCGGCGGCACCGGTGCGCGGCGACACGGTGCTGCTGGAGCAGGTGCTGGTCAATCTGATCCACAATGCCCTCCACGCCATGCAGGGCCAGCCGGCACCCTGCCGCACCATTACCCTGACCTGCCAGCGGGTGGAGCAGCTGGTCAGCATCAGCGTGGCCGACTCGGGGCCGGGCATTCCCCCCGAGCAGCGCGAACAGATCTTTGCCCCGTTCTTTACCACCAAGCCGGACGGGCTGGGGCTGGGGCTGAATATCTGCCGCACCATCATCGAAGCGCATGGCGGTGCCATGACGGTTGACGACCGTGCCGGCGGTGGCGCGGTGTTTACTTTTACCCTACCGGTGGAACCATGAACGATTTGCCACTGACCCTGTTTCTGGTCGACGACGACGAAGCATTGCGCCGCTCGCTGATCCTGCTGCTGTTTTCACAGGGGCTGGCGGTGCAGGCCTTTGCCTCGGGCGAGGATTTTCTTGGCGCGGTCAACCTGCGCCAGCCCGGCTGCGTGATTCTCGACCTGCGCCTGGGCGGGATGAGCGGGCTGAGCGTGTTTGAGCAGCTGCTGGCGGCACACAGCCCGCTGGTCACCCTGTTTCTGTCGGCGCATGGCGATATTCCCACCGCGCTGGAGGCAGTACGGCGCGGTGCCTACGACTGGGTGGAAAAGCCGGATACCCAGCAACTGCTGGACAAGCTGCCGGCGGCCATCGCCCTGGCGCGCGCCCGCGCCCAGGCGCTGCAACGCTGGGCCGAGCTGACACCGCGTGAACGCGAGGTGGCCCGGCTGGTCGGCCTCGGTCAGCCCAACAAGGAGATCGCCCGCATCCTGGTGCCGCCTTGTGGCCATCGCTCGGTGGAAACCCATCGTGCCAATATCTTCAGCAAACTGCAGTGCGCCAATGACAATGAGCTGGGTCGCTGGCTGGCGGCACATCCCTGGCTGGACTGAGCGCCCGGAATGGCATCCCGATGTTGCGCCCGCCTGCCGGGATGCCTGGTCGGCTGTTGGCGCCGGCTGCGGGCTGCGCACAAGATCCTGCCCGCGCTCGCTTGCGTGCTGGCCGCTGTCATCCCCTGTGGCAGCCATTAATGCTAATGGTATTTAATTTTCCGCGCCAGCCAATATCCATCCTGTAACAGAGCAAAGCCGCCGCTCCACCAGCCGGCAGGGGTGAGGATGGCCTGTGGCTGTCGTGTTCACTTATCCCGACTAGCAGCGCCGCTTAGCGCCGCACAGTGGCTGGGCATCGACCCGAGCCGGTGCGGCTCGGTCTGTGGCGGGGCGCCCTGGCCCTGGGGCGCGCCAGGGCATTGCATGCAATTTCAATGCCTTGCCGACGCTGGCTGACGTGCTGCTGCTCGATGGCCTGAGACGGTCTGGCCGCAGCACGATCCGTACCTGTTGCAGAAATGGATTTTCAGCGGCTGCAGACTCGTCCTTTTCCCCGCGATTTCCCAAAAATTTGATGATTGTCAAATTTGATGACATATGTATTTGAAATACTCGCGCAATGAAAATTGGGTTAATTTTAAACAGAAATTTAACCACTTTTAAAATATTTGGATTTTTGAAACTGAATCATGAATTTACCCAATGAACAGCATATGACGGTCCATGTCGGCGGCATGCTTGGCGGACGCCTGGTCTGCAAGAGGTGGAAATTTGATGGTTAAGCTACTGCGCAGAGCCAGCTTATCCGACCTCCCGGTCAACAAACCACTCGAGTGGTCCATTTACGATGCCAATAACAATCTCATCCTGCGCAAGGGCATCGTCATTTCCATGCCGGGGGTGGCCGAGAAAATCGTCCATCGCGGTTATTACATCGGTGAGCCAAACCCGGCAGAAGAAAAAAGCAATGAGGCGGCCAATGAGGACGAGCGTGACGAGTGGGCGGTGCGCGAACCCGTTTTTGTACTGGCCACCGAGTTGATCACCTCGATCTCCCGCATCCACAAGATCGTGCTCAGCCCGCCCAGCAATCTGTCCCGTATCGAGGACCTGGTGTGGCAGCGGGCACGGCAACTGATCCAGCTGCTCAAGCGCAACAGCGATGCCGTGCTGGCGGCGCTCTATCTGAACCAGAGCAGCCGGGAAACCCGCCCGGTCAAGCATGTGCTGGGTGCTGCCGTTGCTTACCTGATCGCCGTGCAGTCCTGCGATGACGACGCGCAGTTATTACCCCTGGTCTGTGCGGCGCTTACCCGCGACATCAGTCTTTACCACTTTGATCATACGTCCAGTCATTTGGAGATCATGTCTGATCATGAATACAGCCGCATCAAGGAGCACACGGTCTCTGCGGTACGCATGTTGCGCAAGCATGGCATCCATGACGAGGCATGGCTGCGCTATGTCTACGAGCATCATGAAAAGCCGGATGGCAGTGGTTATCCGCATGGCAAGAAAAATGACGAGCTGCATGAGTTTTCCATGATCCTCAGCCTGGCCGATACCTATGCCGGCATGGTGGTGGCCAACCAGCGGCGCAGCGGCATCCTGCCCGGCAACTCCCTGAAGGAAATTTTCGTCAGCAAGGGCAGCCTCTGCCTGGAAAAACATATCTCGGTATTGATCAGGAAAATCGGCATCTTTCCGCCCGGTTCGCTGGTACAGCTGAACAATGGCGAGGTGGGCATCGTGAAAAGCTACTGCCAGAACAAGAAAAACCCGGAAGTGTACGTGGTGTCGGATGCCAAGGGATTTCCCAAGGCCGATCCGGTATTGCGTGATATCAGACAGCCCGAATTTGCCATCCAGAGCAGCATTTCCCTGGGTAAATGCAAGGTGGCAATGTTCTCCATCAAGAAGATTTGGCAGGAAGTGTAATGATTAATTTTAATGACGACGCAATGCTGGCGGATGCAGCCAGGGAAACATCGGCCATTGTTTCCAAGACCGACTTGTGCGGCATGATTACTTACGCCAACGATGCCTTTGTGCGCATCAGCGGCTATGCGCGGGACGAGCTGATTGGCCAGCCGCATAACATCGTGCGCCATCCCGACATGCCGGCCTGGGCGTTTGCCGATTTGTGGAGCACGCTGGAAGCGGGCGACCTGTGGCGTGGCATCGTGAAAAACCTGACCAAGGACGGTGGCAGTTACTGGGTGGAAGCCACCGTGGTGCCCATTCGCAAGGCGGGCAAGACCATCGGCTACATGTCGGTACGCACCATGGCGACCGAGCAGCAGATCGCGGCGGCAGAAAAACTGTACCGGGGCGAGGTGCCCAAGAAAAAGTCCGGCCTGAAACTGAAGCGCATCCTGTCCATCCACTCCGGCTATCTGCTGGGTTCGCTGTTTGTCATGCTGCTGCTGGTGGTGGGCGGCTACCTGGGCATTGGTGGCATCCGCCAGGGCGGCGAGCAGCTGGTGTATCAGAACCAGCATGTGCTGCAGAACGTCGTGGTGCTGGGCGATCTGCACAGCGAAGTGGAAAACCTGAAACGCAATACCGGCTCGGTGGCACCGGTGCTCAAGTCGGTGGATGAGAATATCGCCCGGCTCAATGACCTGGCGGCTGACGAGAACTACCGCGCCAGTGTCGATGAGATCAAGAAAGACCTGGTCAAGCTGAGCACGCTGCAGGGGCTGGCGCATGCCGGCGATGGCCCGGCGCAGGAGCGTGCCAGCGCGGTGGCCGGTGAGCTGCAAACGGAAATTGCCAATCTGCGCAGCACGATACTGGAAGCGGCATCGCGCCGGGTCAGCCATCATCTGCAACGCAACGCGCTGATCGAAAACATCTCGCTCGCCGGCATTTTCCTCGGCATTTCACTGGTATTGCTGTTTGGCTGGTATTTCATGCGCAGCATCGTGCATCCGCTGGAAATGGCCATCGACAATTTCGACAAGATGGCCGAGGGCGACCTGACCGGCGAAGTCCAGCTTACCGGGGCCGGCGAAACCGGGCATCTGATCCGCTCCAGTGCCACCATGCAGATGCATCTGAAGGTGGTGATGGATGAGCTGCTGCTGATGTCCGAGCATATCGATCAGCATTGCCTGGCGCTGAATACCGCGCTGTTCGAGATCAGTGACCATCTGGATTGCCAGCATGACAAGCTGATCGAGGCCAAATCGCTGTTTGAAATGAATACCACGGTGGAAATCAAGGACAGGCTGGACCATGTGCGTGCCGCCATCCAGGGCGTGCTGGCGCTGGCCGGCGGAGATGCCGCCTTGCAGGAGGCCATCTGCAACGACATGGATGAAATCCTCTGTCTGGAACAGTTGCGCAGCCATACCTTCAATGACTTCCTGGAGAAGATCCAGCAGTTGAGCGAACTGGTGGTGGATAACCGCATGGAAACCCACGAGGCGTATTCCATGTCGGCCCAGCTGCATACCATTTCCACGCAGTTGAAGCAGATGGTGAGCTATTTCGAAGTGGCACCCGGTACGCGCAATGGCTGAATACATCAAGAGGATCAGTATCGACCAGCTGCGCCTGGGCATGTATATCGCCGATCTGGATTGCGGCTGGATGTCTCACCCTTTCTGGCTGACGCGTTTCCGGGTCGAGCGGGAAGAGCAGATCGCGCAGCTGCGCGATGCCGGGATCATGGAGTTCTACATCGATACCCGCAAGGGCAGCGATGTGAGTGAGGCGCAGCTGAAGTCGGAGGTGGACCAGTCCATCGACGATGCGCTGCTGGATATCCTGGTGGAAAAGCCGAGTCAGGCGGTGACGGCGGAGCTGGGCGCGGAGTTGCCGCGGGCCAAGGCCATTCTGGATCGTGCCCATGCCACCATCCACAGCATCCTGCTGGATGCCAAGCTGGGCAAAAAGCTGAACATGGACCCGGTGCGCGATGTGGCGCAGGAGCTGGCCGATTCGGTACGCCGCAACGCGGATGCCCTGAACATCCTGGGGCGGATCAAGGAAAAGGACAGCTATATCTTTCACCACTCCATCAGTGTCGGGGTGCTGCTGATGATTCTGCAGCATGACAGCGGCCTGAGTAACGAGGAGGTGATGGATGCCGGCATTGGCGGCATGTTGCATGATATCGGCAAGATTTATGTCGATTCGCAGATACTCAACAAGCCGGGCAAGCTCAGCCATATCGAATTCGAGGCCATGCGCAAGCATGTCGGCTATGGCGTGAGTGTGCTCAAGCAATATCCGGAATTGTCCAGCGATGTGATCCTGCCGGCGCTGGAGCATCACGAGCGCTATGACGGCACCGGCTATCCCTTCGGCAAGAAGGGCGAGCAGATCAGCAGCCTGGGGCAGAAGGCCGCCATCATCGATGTCTATGATGCGCTGACTTCCGACCGCTGCTATCACCTGGGCATGACGCCGCCGATGGCGATCCGCAAGATATTCGAATGGAGCAAGCACCATTTCAATCCGCAGCAGGTGAAGGATTTTGTCAAAAGCATAGGCATCTATCCGGTGGGCACCCTGGTTTCACTGGAAAGCGGCAAGCTGGCGGTGGTGGTGGAGCATAACTACGACGATCTCACCAGCCCCAAGGTGCTGGCGTTTTTCAATATGCAGAACAAGCTGCATATCAAGCCGCACCTGATCGATCTGGCCCGGCATTTCGGCTTTGGCGGCGGCGACCGGGTGCTGCGCTACGAAGATGAGCGCAAATGGGGGCTGGACCCGCACCATTACCTGCAGCAGTGGCTGGCCTGGGACTGAGCCGCTCTGCCAACGCCATGACGGCTCGTCGCGGCGCGGATTTTGTCCGGCACCGGCGCCGGATTGATGCTAATACGCATTATCGCAAGCGGCTGGAGGGTGTGGTCTCATGTGGCGGATGGTCATGCGCGGAGTGCTCCTGCTCGGCCTGTTACCGGTGGCGGCGGAGGCTTGCAATGGTACGGTCACGCCGGATGGCCCGGCGGCTTATGATAGGCCGGACATCCACGGCATTGCGGTGTTTCTGCCGCAAGTGCTGGAAAATGCCGTGGACAGCCCCTTTGCCAACCTGATCAGGGTGGTGAACAAGTACTACCCCGCGGGGCGGATCAGTCTCAGCATCGAGCCGGTGCGGCGGGTCTATCTGGACATCAACGACCAGAATGCCGATTTTCGTTTTCCCATCATGAAAATCCGCGATGGCGCGGACAATCAGACGCCTTATCAGTTTGCTCGTGAGATGCTGGGCAAGGTCAGCTTTGTGCTGTACAGCAACAAGGCCAGGCCGCTGGACAAGGCGGCGCTGCTGGACATGGCCAATCTCAACAAATACCGGCTGGCGGCGCCACCCACCAACTGGGGCTTTCACACCGACAGCGTGGTGGATCTGGAGCGCTCGCTGAAAATGCTTAATCAGGGGCGGATAGACGGGGTGATCTGGGCGCAGGAGGAAGCGGATTTCCTGATCCGCAAATTCAGGCTGGATCATGTGCACCGCGCCCATTTCGACGACTACCCGGATGTGATCTTTCTTTCCTGCAACCAGCGTGGCAATTATGTCAACCAGGTGTTGAGCAAGGCGATTGCCGCCGCCCGCGCCAGTGGTGAGCTGGCGCGCGCCTATGCCGCGGTGCACCAGCCCTACCATGACTGGCAGCCCTGAGCGCCAACCGGCAAGGGCCCTTCAGGATGGTACGCGGCAGCGTCAAGCTGAAAACAGCCAGGCATTTCTGGTCGCCGACCGTGCAAACCACGCTCCCAGCGCTGGCCGCTTGCCATGGGGCAGTCATCCGGAAAAATCCGCGCTGTATCGCTGGATCCGGACATTAATGTCAATGTATTTTTCCGTGTGTCGCCAGCTTGATTTTTGTCAGCCGGATGATGGTGAAGTGGCTAGGACAGCCAGATAGGGTTTGCTAACATGGCCTGCAGCATCAACCATCCTTATCTGGCCCATGATCCAGCGCCCGCAACGCATCTACCTGGTGTTCTTCCTGCTGCTGTTCATGGGCACGGCCGCGCTGATCGCTTTTCTGCTGGGTACGGCCTATGTCGAAAAACAGCACCAGGCCGAAGTGAATGCCCGCAATGTGGTGGCCGTGCTGGAGGCCCGGCTGGAAGCAGCGCTGCGGCGTACCCAGGCCAATCTGGAAGAGCTGGCGCAACGCACGCCACTGTCCGCCCTGTCACTGGCGGCCCGGCCACAGTATGCCGCAGCCATGCAGCAGCAGCTGGCCCTGCCGGCACGCCATTTTCCCGAAATCATCGGCCTGCGGCTGATCGATGCCGAGGGGAATGTGCTGTATGCCTCCGATCACTTGCTGCCCCAGGCCAATGTGCGTGACCGCAGCTACTTCATTGCCCTGAGCCAGCACCCGCAGCAACGCCTGTTTTTTTCCGAAGTGACCACCGGCCGCATCAACCACAGCCTGCAGCTGTATATGGCGGTGCCGATCCGTACCCCACAGGGGGCTTTTGCCGGCATTGCCATGGCGCCGCTGGATATCGGCTATTTCCAGCAGTTGTTCGACGCGGTGGACCTGGGGCCGCATGGGGTGATTACCTTTCGCCGCAGTGACGATGGCCGGCTGGTGTTGCGCCATCCGGCACGGCCGGGCACGGTCAACCAGACCTTGCATAACAATCCCATGCACCAGCGGGTGGAGGCCGGCGAGCAGCAGGGGGTGATCCGTTTTTATGCCGCCATCGACCACATCGAGCGGGTTTACGCTTTCAAGCGGGTGGGCGATTTCCCTTTCTATGTGGCCGCCGGCATTGCCAGCAATGACTTTCTGGCACAGTGGTATGCCACCTTGCTGGGTACGGTGGTGGTGTCCTTGTTGTCGCTGTTGCTGCTGGCCTGGTTGCTGCAGCGCCTGCGCCACTCGGAAGAACGCCAGCGCCATGCCAGTGGCGAGCTGCAGGCCAGCGAAGACCGCTTCCGCCAGTTGTTCAATTCGGTGGGTGAGGGCATCTGCGGCATGGATGAGCAGGGCCGCTACCTGTTTTCCAATCCGGCCGCCCGCCAGTTGCTGGGCCATGCCGACGAAGCCGCCCTGCGCGTGGCGGACCTGCCGGGGCTGATTCATGCGCAGCAGGCCGATGGCCGGCCGCTGCCGGCGGCGAACTGCCTGATTCGCCAGGCGCTGCAGCAGGGACGTAGCGTGCATGAGGCCGACGACGTATTCACCCGTGCCGATGGCAGCCTGCTGGCCGTGCGTTACGATGCCTACCCGCTGCTCAAGGATGGCCAGAATGTCGGCACGGTGCTGCTGTTCCAGGATATTGGCGAACGCAAGCGCCAGCAGCAGCAGATTGCCTTCCTCGCCCATCATGATGCACTGACCGGCCTGCCCAACCGCATTCTGGCCGAAGACCGCTTCTGCCAGCAGGCCAGCCTGGCCCAGCGCCACGCGGAGCAGCTGGCCATGCTGTTTCTGGACCTGGACGGCTTCAAGACCATCAATGATTCACTGGGACACGATGTGGGCGACGAGATGCTGCAGGCGGTGGCGCAGCGCCTGCAGTCCTTGCTGCGCGAGCAGGATACCGCCTGCCGGCTGGGGGGCGACGAGTTCCTGCTCTTGCTGCCCGGCCTGTGCGGCATGGGTGGGCTGGAGGGACTGACCTCGCTGATCGGGCGCATCCTGCATGGCCTGGAGCAGCCTTTCATGCTGCACAACCATCAGCTGTCCACCTCGGCCTCCATCGGGGTGGCGCTGTATCCGGCCGATGGCGAGGACTTCACCACCCTGATGAAAAAGGCGGATACCGCCATGTATCACGCCAAGGATGCCGGACGTAATACCTACCGGCTGTTCGACGAAAGGATGAATGTCGAGGCGCAGCAGGTATTGCGGCTGCGCAGCCATTTCATGGCGGCACTGGAGGCAGGCCAGTTCGTGCTGCACTATCAGCCGCAGGTCAGTCTGGAGGACGGCCGCGTGCTGGGGGTGGAAGCACTGGTGCGCTGGCAGGATGGCGAGCGGCTGATTGCACCGGCCGAGTTCATCCCCATGGCCGAAAGCAGCGGCCTGATCGTGCCGCTGGGCCAATGGGTGCTGCGCGAAGCCTGCCGCCAGGCGGCGCTATGGCAGCCGCTGCTGGACCACCCCTTGTCTGTGGCGGTGAATATCTCGGCGGTGCAGTTCAAGCGCGGCAATCTGGAACAGACCGTGGCCGAGGCGCTGGCCCACAGCGGCCTGCCGCCGCAGCTGCTGGAACTGGAGCTGACCGAAACCACCTTGCTGCACCAGACCGAAGGCGTGCAGCACACGCTGTCACGGCTGAGCGAACTGGGCGTCAGGCTGGCCATCGACGATTTCGGCACCGGCTATTCCAGCCTGGCCTATCTCAAGCGCTTGTCGGTCAACAAGCTGAAGATTGATCAATCCTTCATCCGCCATCTGGCAGAAGATGCCGACGACGGCAATATCGTCTGCGCCATCATCGAAATGGCGCGCAAGCTGCAATTGCAGACGCTGGCCGAAGGGGTGGAAAGCCAGCAGATTGCCGAACTGCTGCGGCAAATGGGATGCGAGCAGGCCCAGGGCTATCATTTTGCCCGGCCGCAGACCGCTGCCCAGTTGCACGCCACCCTGCTGGCCCAGCGCCAGGCACCGGCGGCCTAGCCGGCCGGAGGATAGGAGGGGTGGCCGGGCGGAATCAGGTCGGTCACCAGAAAATCGATAAAGGCCCTGATCGCCGGCGACAAGCCGCGCCGGCTGGTAAAGGCCGCATGCAGAATACCCCAGGGGCTGTCGAACTCCGGCAGCAGTCGCAGCAAGCGCCTTTGCTGCAAGGCCTCGTCACAGACCATCACCGGCAGGGCCGCCACGCCCAGGCCGGCAATGGCCGCCTCCAGCAGTACCAGCAGGTCGTCGGTCATCAGGCGCGGGCTGTCGATCTGCAGGTTATAGGTGTGGCCGGCCTGGTCCAGCAGTTGCCACTGGCCGCGGCCATCCGGGCGGCTCATGGTCAGTGCCGGCAGGGCGAGCAGGTCGGCCGGCGATTGCGGCATGGGGTGCTGGCGCATGAAGTCCGGGCTGGCCACCAGAATGACCTGGCTGACCGACAGCTGGCGCACCACCAGATTGGCGCTGTTTTCCAGGCTGTTGCGCACGCGCAGGGCGACATCGATATTGTCCTCGATCAGATCCACCCGCCGGTTGGTGGCCTCCAGGCTGACCCGCACCTGCGGATGGCGCAGCATGAAGCGGGGCAGGGCCGGTGCCAGCAAGGTCTTGGCCAGCAGTTCCGGGCAGCTGACCCGTACCAGGCCGCGGGGTTCGGCGGTGATGCGGGCAATGGCGTCATCCGCCGCCTCGGCCTCGGCCAGCATGGCCTGGCAATGCTGGTAATAGCTGCTGCCGACTTCGGTCAGTGCCAGCCGCCGCGTGGTACGTTGCAGCAGACGCACCCCCAGTCGCTCCTCCAGCTCGGCCACCCGGCGCGACAGCCGTGATTTGGGTATGCCCAGCATGCGGCTGGCCGCCATGAAGCCGCCGAATTCCACCACCTTGGCAAAATACAGCAGGTCGTTGAGGTCTTGCATTAAATTGTCCTATCGGTGGAACAATGTTTCCTTTTTTTGCAGTCTAGTCATGATTGGTATCAAAAACTACCATTCACCCATACCCAACTGCACAAAAGGAAGTCCATCATGAAACTGCTACACCTTGATTCCAGCATTCTTGGTCAGAACTCCGTTTCCCGTCAGCTGACTGCTGCCGTGGTGGATGCCGTGCGCCAGCGTCACGCCGCCATCGAAGTCAGCTACCGCGATCTGGCCAGCCAGCCGATTGCCCATCTGTCCGGCGAAATCATCGGTGCCAATTTCACTGCCGAAGCCGACTGGACTGCAAACCAGCGCAGTGAAAGCGCCCTGAGCAATGCGCTGATCGAAGAATTCCTGGCTGCCGACGTGCTGGTGATCGGTGCGCCGATGTACAACTTCTCCATCCCGTCGCAGCTGAAGAGCTGGATTGACCGTGTGGCCGCTGCCGGCCGCACCTTCAAGTACACCGAGAATGGTCCGCAGGGCCTGGCCGGTGGCAAGAAAGTGGTGATCGTCTCCAGCCGTGGCGGTGTCTACTCCACCGAACAGGGCCAGCTGATGGACTTCCAGGAAGACTACCTGCGTACCGTGCTGGGTTTCCTGGGCATCAGCGATATCGCCTTCGTGCGGGCCGAGGCGGTCAATATGGGCGAAGACAAGCGCGCCACCGCCATTCATGCCGCCAAGGAAGCGATTGCCACACTCGCGCTCTGAGCAGGCGGGTTGTTGTGGGAAAAACGGGTCAATCTGACCCGTTTTTTCAATGCCGGCTGGTCAATCGACCGCGCAAGGTACAGCTCAGCTAATACCCGTGTTAGCGTGTGAGCATATATAAAGTACATTGCTATGGTGTCGAGAGAGTCGCAAGCGGGTTGGCAAGATGCGTAGGATGCTGTTGGGCGAGATGGTGCTGGACCACCAGCGGCTATTTCGCAGCATATTGACGCTGGTATTCATGCTATTGGTTGTTTCCAACGGCTGGTATGTCTATTCCCGTTCGCTCAGTCTGTCCGACCAGTATGCCCACCGTGCGGTGGCCGGCCTGCGCCAGCATTTTGAAAAAATATCCGGTTTTATCGATACCATTCAGGCCGAAGCCGTCCGTGAACTGCAATGGAGCGAGCCACCACGCGATGTGGATGGCCAGCTGTCCGCACTGCGCGCGGTGCCGGGGAGCAATTATTTCTCGCTGGACCAGCTGCCGCCGCCGCTCAGCCATCAGCAGATCGGCAATCTGACCGGGCTGGTGTTGCCCGGCAAGCCCGAGCCCTCACGCCAGCGCGAAATGGCGGTGGCGCTGGGGCTGGCACCGATGCTGACCGCAGCCTACCGCAATCTGGATGACCATGGCGTGGCCTGGGTCTACTACGTGTCACGCCAGCAGTTCATCTACCTTTATCCCTTCGCCCCCGCCGCCGATTACCACTACACCCTGGCCACGCCCAACGGCGTGTTCTGGCGCATGGCGCTGCCGGAGGCAAACCCGGCGGGCCGGCGTTTCATCACGCCCGTCTATATCGATCAGGCGGGCAAGGGCGCCATGCTGACCATCGGTCAGCCCATTGTGGCCGGCGGGCATTTTTACGGCGCGCTGTACATGGATGTCGGCGTTCCCACCCTGCATCAGCTGTTGGGCAGCGCGGGCGAGGTGCTGGGCAAGCTGTATCTGCTGAATGCCCAGAACCAGATTGTTGCCGCCAATACCGAGGAGGCCCTGCCGCAGGAAAACCTGTTGCGCCTGCCGGTGATGGCCGACTACCGCGCCGGCCCCACCGCCCATGTCAAGGTGTTTGCCGTGGGCGATAGCGGCATGCGGGTGCTGCATTACCTGCCCAATGAGGTGCTGGCGCTGGAGATCGCCAAGGGCACGGCACCGGGCATCGTGGCAGCCTTGCTGCTGTGGCTGGCCCTGGCCTTGCTCAACCGCACCTGGGTGCTCAACCGCGAACTGCGTCGCCTGTCCGAACACGATGCGCTGACCGGCGCCTTGAACCACCGCGCCTTCCAGGCGGTGCTGTCACAGCTGTATCAGGGCTATCACGAGACCGGCGAGGTGTTTGCGCTGGTGATGGTGGACCTGGATCATTTCAAGAGAGTCAACGACACCTTCGGCCATGCCGTGGGCGACGAGGTGCTGAAAGTGCTGGTACGGCTGGCACGGCGCATGCTGCGCAGCCAGGATCTGGTGGCGCGGCTGGGGGGCGAGGAGTTCGTGCTGGTATTGCCGGCCACCGAGCTGCGCGATGCGATGAAGGCGGCCGTCCGTCTGCGCCTGCAGCTGGAGCGGCTGAACTGGGCCAAGCTGGGCCTGCCGGATAAGGTCACTGCCAGCATGGGCTGTGCCGTGGTGCTGGCCAGCGACAGCAAGGCGGGGGCAGTGCTTAAACGGGCCGATGACGCCATGTACCGGGCCAAGCAGGAGGGCCGCAACCGGGTCTGTGTCGACCTGCAGGGGCAGCCGCCCGGCGTGGAGTAGGCTGGCTACACCCAGTCGCGTACCGGCAGGAAACGCTGGTACAGCTCGGCTTCGGCGCTGCCCTCGGCGGGTTGGTAGCCATATTCCCAGCGCACCAGCGGCGGCATCGACATCAGGATGGATTCGGTACGGCCACCGGTCTGCAGGCCGAACAGCGTGCCGCGATCCCACACCAGATTGAATTCCACATAGCGGCCACGGCGGTAGAGCTGGAACTGGCGCTGCGCCTCGGTCCACGGCGTGGCTTTGCGCTTGTTCACGATGGGGACATAAGCCTCGACAAAGCCCTGACCGACTGCCTGCATGAAGTCGAAGCAGCGGGCAAAACCCCACTGGTTCAGATCGTCAAAAAACAGTCCGCCCACGCCGCGCGCTTCATTGCGGTGCTTGAGGAAGAAATACTCGTCGCACCATTTCTTGTAGTCGGCATAAACCGTGTCGCCAAACGGCTGGCACAGGTCGCGCGCCACGCTGTGCCAGTGGACCACGTCTTCTTCCACGCCATAGTAGGGCGTCAGGTCGAAACCGCCGCCAAACCACCAGATCGGCTCGGCGCCCTCCTGCTCGGCAATGAAAAAGCGCACATTGGCATGGCTGGTGGGAATGTGCGGGTTTTCCGGATGAATCACCAGCGATACCCCCATGGCCTCGAAACGGCGACCGGCCAGTTCCGGGCGATGGGCGGTGGCCGAAGCCGGCAGCGCATCACCGCTGACATGCGAGAAATTCACCCCGGCCTGTTCAAATACCGCGCCCTGACTCAG